>JAITFE010000090.1 GCA_031281585.1 Bifidobacteriaceae bacterium
TGAGGACCGTATGGGGTCGGTAATTAAGAAGCGCCGCAAGCGGATGGCGAAGAAGAAGCACCGCAAGTTGCTGCGCAAGACCCGGCATCAGCGGCGCAACAAGAAGTAGCCGCGCCTCAAGCTTGGCCGACTGGGCGACTGACGGGGGACCAATCGGCGAGACCGGGCGGCCGCGCCGGGCGCCCGGCGGGGTCGAATCGTAAGTTGGGTGGTTCCAACCCGACAAACGATGGAGGAATCCCTCATGACCCGAACTGCTTCTGCACCCGACACGCAGACGTGGACCGACTTGACGCCCGGCACCTGGGTGATCGACCACCGCAACTCCTCTGCCCACTTTGAGGTGTCGCACGCGCTTGTCTCGAAGATTCGGGGCGTCATCCCGGTCGCCAGCGGAGTGATCGAGGTCGGCGCGGACCTGGACGGATCCAGCGTCAACATTGCCTTCGACCCGTCTGGAGTCTCGACCGGCCTGGGGGACCGCGACGACATGCTGCGCGGCCCGAACTTCTTTGACGTGGTGTCCTATCCCGTTTGGAGCTTCGAATCCCGGAGCATCTCGCGGACCGGCGGCGACTTGTTGGTCGAGGGCGAACTCACGCTCCACGGCCAAAGCCGGACCGCCGGTTTTGACGCCCAGTTCACCGGCGTTGACGAATCTCAGGGTGACCTGCCGGTCGCGGGATTCACCGGCTCCGGCCAGATCGACCGGCGGGACTTCGGCCTGACCTGGACCGCCGGCCAGGCCGGCAGCCACGTCCGCACGGGCCACAAGGTTGAGTTGACGATTTACTTGGTGGCCAGTCCGGCCGGGCCGTACTGGGTGGACGCGTCGGTGGTCGAGGTCATCGCCGCCCCATAGCCCGCCCCAACCGAAGCCCGCGCGCGGAAGGCGCCGCCGTCCCAGGCCCACGGGTGGGATTCCCCGACGTTCCGGAGCCCGCGCGCAAGAGGGGGCGATCCCGAGCGGCGGATTCGGCCGGCCGCTGGGCGGCACCAGATTCCGTTCAACGGTGAGCTGGGCGGGGCCAGATTCCGCTCAACGGGGCGCTCGGCGGCGCTCGGCTCCGCTAACCGCGGCGGGGGCGGCGCCTGAATCCGCGCACCAACCGTTGGATCACCACCCATGCGGCCCAGGCCGCGCCCACGCGGTAAGCCGCCCGGAGCGACCGCCGGACCGCCCTGCGCTTGTCGCGGAACTCGCGCACCGGCCAGCGGCGCTCCCGGCAGTAGCGCCTGAGACGCCGGTCCGGGTTGATGCCGCACGGATGGCCGACCGCTGAGAGGATCGGAATGTCGTTGGCCGAATCGCCGTAGGCGTAAGAGGCGGGCAGGTCAATCCCGCGCTGGGCGGCCAAATCGAGGGCGGCCGTCGCCTTGGCCGGGCCGTGCAACAGGCCGCCGACCAATTCGCCCGTGAAATACCCGTCAACGGCCTCCGCCTGCGTGCCCAGGCCGCCGGTGGCGCCGACCCGCGCCGCGACCAGGTCCACCACCGCCGTCGGCGAAGCCGAAACGAGCCAGACCTCATGGCCCTCGGCCAAATGCTGGTCCACTAGGGCCTTCGCGCCGGGAAAGACCCGACCCGCCAGTACCTCGTCCCAGACCTGGTCCGCCACGGCCACCATCTGGGCGACGGGTTGCCCTTTGATGGCGTCAAGCGATCGCGTGCGGGTCGCCGAAACACCGGCGGCGGATTCCCCGAAGAGTTCGTAACGCAAGTTCATGCAGGAGAACCGCGTGATGTCCCGGATGGACAGCAAACGGCGCCGGAAGAGGCCGACTCCCAGGTGGAAGATGCTGGCGCCGCGGAGAATGGTGTTGTCAACGTCAAAGAACGCCGCCACCTTGCCCGGAGCGGCTGGCGCGCCGGCGGGCTGGGCGGGCGGCGTTGAGCCGAGCGATTCGGTCATCGAAACTAGTATTCCGGCGCCTCGCGCGCACGCCAAATGGACCGGTCAGGATGCCCGGCCCAGGCCCGTCCAGGATGATCGCGGGCGGGACCGACTGGTGACACGGCATCGTGCGCTGATTGGACCTTGGCCCGGCCGCCAAGCAGACTAGAGGGCATGGCCGAGCCGCGAACCACGATCCACCTTGTCCGCCACGGCGAAGTCCACAATCCGGGATCGGTGCTGTACGAGCGTCTGCCCGGTTACCACCTGTCGGAGCGGGGCCAGGCGATGGCCCGCCGGGTGGCCGAATACTTCGCGGGAAACGCGACGCCGCCGGTGGACCGGCTGGTGGCGAGTCCTTTGGAGCGGGCACAGGAGACGGCGGCGCCGATCGCCGAGGCGCTCGGGCTGGAAATCCAGGCCGAGCCAAGGGTGGTCGAGGCGGGCTCGCAACTGGCGGGCCTGCATGTGAACCTGCCGAATCTGGCCAAAGCCGGGCACCTCAAGCGGCTCTACAACCCGCTCAAACCATCCTGGGGCGAGCCGTTCCAAGACATCGCGGACCGGATGAGCGCCGCCATCGCGGAACTGCGGGCGGACCTGCCGGGCGGCCGGGCCATAGTGGTCTCCCACCAGTCGCCCATTTGGCGGGCGCGGCGCCAGGCCGAGGGGAGGTCACTTTGGCCGCTGCCGCGCGGGCGGGCGTGCTCGCTGGCTTCCGTGACCACGCTGGTCTATGACGGAGACCGCCTGTCGGCGGTCGGTTACTACGAGCCCGCCGCCGACTTGTTGCCACCCGAGCTGCGATAACGCACGCGGTCGCGGCGGCCGGACGTCAGCCGGGCGGGGTTGCGGGGAAACCTGCCGCGCCGGTCGTGGGACCGTCAGCGACACGGGCGGGGTTCCGGCGAAACCTGCCCCGCCGGTCGCGTGACCAGCAGCGACACGGGCCGGACGCCGCGCTGCGGGCCTTGGCCTGGGTGCCGCCGCCCCCGGTAGGGAGCCGTGCCGGCGGTGGCGTTTGGCGGCGTTCGGTGGCCGCGGGCTTCAGGTCCGGCCCGACTCCGAGCCGGTCGAATCGTCGCCGCCGGGTTTCTCCTTGCGGCGGCGTTCGCGGTCGCGCCGGGCCTGCTCTTCGGCGAGGTCGCGCAGGAAATCGAGGTTGTCGTCCGGGGCGACCGGCCCAGGCCGCCGGGGTGAGCGCCGGGGCAGAGCGCTCGGCGGGCCATACGAGTAGGTGCGTGGCTTGACGATCTTGGACGCCACCAGCCAGGCCAGAGACCCGGCCACCGGCAGGAAGATGATCATCATGATCCACCAGAACTTGGGGATTGAGAAACGCTCCACGTAGTCGTCGCAGACGCAGTCGACAATGGCGTAGACCGTCAGCGCCAACGGCAACACGTAAAACAGCAGGATCCTCGCCACGAAAAACAATCCTAGCGACAGGGGCCGCCGCGCGGAGCCCGTCTCGGGGTTTGCCGACGAACAGGCGCGAAAACCCCATGTGGTCGAAGCCGTCGACGGGCCGGCCGGCGCCGGCTCGCCGGATGGCGCCGGCTCGCCGGATGGCGGGACCGCCGGATGGCCGGGCCACCCCCGCGCTCGCCTCAGAAAACGCCCAAGTCGGCCAGCGCCAACCCCATCAAGATGGCGTAGCCCAACTCCACACGGCCGGTTTGGGCCAGCACCCGCACCAGTTCGTCGCTGCGCAGGCCGTTACCAACGGCGGCGGCCAGGCGCGCCACCGGGATCGCCATGAGCAAGACCACCAGGACGCGGGGACGGCCGATCGCGCACAGCGCCCCCACCGCCAGGGCCAGCCACAACTCCCAGGCGTAGACGCTGGCGGCGCGCGGGCCCCCCAATTTGACCGCCAAGGTCGACTTCCCGGCGGCCTTGTCGGACGGGATGTCGCGCAAGTTGTTGGCCATCAGGATCGCGGAAGCCACCAGCCCAACGCCAACCGAGGCGACCCCAGCCCGCCAGGTGATCCCCAGATGCTGGGTGTAGGCGGTGCCGAGCACCGCCACGGGGCCGAAGAAAATGAACACGCCCACGTCGCCCAAGCCCGCGTAGCCGTAGGGATGCTTGCCGCCGGTGTAGAACCAGGCGGCGGCGATGGCCGCCGCCCCCACCGCGAGCAACCACCATTGCCCGGTCAGCCAACTCAGGACCGCGCCCGCCGCCGCGGCCACGCCAAACGCGGCAAACGCGGCCGCCTTGACCGCGCCGGGGGCGGCCGCGCCGGATTCGACCAGACGGGCGGGCCCGCGCCGGTCCTGGTCAGATCCCCGCACGCCGTCCGAATAGTCGTTGGCGAAGTTGACCCCGATCTGCAAAGCCAGCGCCACCAACAGCGCCAGCCCCGCCCGGTTCCAAAGGGGGGTCGAATCCGGACGCCAAACCGCGCCGATCCCAATCAGGACCGGCGAAACCGCCGCGGGAAGAGTCTTTGGCCGCAACCCTGCGAGCCATTGCGATGGGCTTGCCACACGGTCACACTAGCCGTTCCAACTGGCCGGACGCCTCAAGCCGGGCCGCCAGGGCTAGACCCGCGCGCCGATCGGGCTTGCCGGGCGCCACCGTCGGCAGAGCCTGAACCAGGCCCAGACAACGGGGCGCGTGGGCCGGGCTGAGCTCCCGTTTGACTGCCGAACGCAACTGTTCAAGCGTTGGCGGCCGGTCGGGATGGGGCACCGCCAAGGCGGTCACGACCTGACCCCAGGCGGGCTCCGGCAGCCCCACCACCAGGGCGTCGGCCACCCCTGGGACCGCCCGAAGGACGGCCTCGACCCGTTCGGGGCTGATCGTGTGGCCGCCGGTGGTGATGGCGTTGTCGGCCCGGCCGAGGATCGTCAGCCGCCCGTCGGCCGTCCAGGCGCCCAAGTCGGAACTGGCGAACCAGCGCCCGCCGTGGCGTTCGAAGAACCCCGGCTGGCCAGGTTCGTCGGGTTCGCCGCCCGGCGCATGCCCGAGCGTCAGCGTTGGGCCGGCCACCTCGACGGGCCCGCTGTGGCGTTCGAAGAACCCCGGTCCCCCCGGCTGGCTGGGCTGGCCGGGTTCGCCGCCCCCCGCGTACCCGAGCGCCAGCGTTGGGCCGGCCACCTCGACGCGCCCGCCCGGCGCGAGCGCGACTTGGACGCCATCCAGCGGGTCGCCGTCGTAAACGCAGCCCCCGCAGGTCTCCGCGGAGCCGTAGGTCTCCACAATCCGCACCCCCGCCGCCTCCGCACGTTGGCGCAGCTCAGGGGCCAGTGCCGCGCCGCCCACCAGCACCGCGTCAAAGCGGCGCAAGCCGGGCACGATGCCGTCCGGCCCCCCAACCAGCAGCCGCCCCAGTTGCGTTGGCACCAACGAGGTGTAACAGGGGCCGGCGGGGAGGGCGGCGCAAGCCGCCGCGAACCCGTCGGCGGTGAACGGCCCCGGCGGCAGCGTGGACGGCGGGCCGCCGGCCAGCAGCGCCCGCGCCACCACGTTCAGTCCGGCAATGTGGTCGGTCGGCAGGGCCAGGAGCCAATGGCCGGTTCCGCCCAGGCGGTCGGCGCTCGCCTTGGCCGAGGCGCGGATGGCCTGGGAGCTGAGAGCGACCAGCTTTGGCAAGCCGGTCGAACCCGAGGTCGGCACCGCCAAGGCCGTGTCTTCGGGCAAATCGGTTGCGCCAGCCAGTTCAGGCGCGGGGGGTCCGGCCACCACGGCCGGACCCCCCGCGAGCGCCCGCTCCAGGCTCCGGATCAGTTCGGGCAACGGCACGCTGTCCACTTTAGGACGCCGGTGGACAACAGGCGCCCCGCGCGCAACTGATGGGCGTGAACCGCCAGCCCACACATCGGCCTTCCGGGCCGGCACACACGCGCGGCTGATGGGCGTCTGCGTTCGCCATGTCCTCGCCGCGCTCCAAGCCGGCGCCCCACGCGCGGCCGATGGGCGTCTCCCGGCCTGACGAGGTGAAGGACACGGCGATGACTAGCCGAGCAGGCGGCGTTCTCCAGCGGCGTCCTCCAACCTCGCGAACCCTTGCCACACCGGGGAGCTTGGCCCGCCAACCCGGTGGGGCATGCTTAGAGTGGGAGCGGACCAAGCTTGCGAACACAGGAGAACCAAATGCTTGCCAATCTTCCCCGTCCGCTGACCCGACCGCGCTTTGGGGCCGCCGTCGCGATCGCCGCGCTGCTTGCGGCATCCCTGGGAGCGTGCGGCAAGAGCGCGGACGACGCGGCCGCAGAGGTCGCCGCCGCCGCGGCCGCCGCCGAAAAGTCCAAGGAGGCGCCGCCAGAAGTCCCGGTCACCTGGCCGCTCACGGGCCTGCCCGGGGATGTGGTCGAACGGCCCGCGCTGGCCGTCAAGGTCGAGAACGCGAAGGCCGCCCGCCCGCAAAGCGGCCTTGAACAGGCGGACGTCGTGTGGGAGGAAATGGTCGAGGGCGGCGAGTCGCGGTTCATCGCGGTGTTCAACTCGCAAACCCCGGATTCGGTCGGCCCGGTTCGGTCGGTCAGGCCCATGGACGGGCCTATCCTGGGCGCCACCGGCGGCCTTCTGGCGTGCTCGGGCGGACAAGATCGGTTCCTCAAACAGACCAAGGAGGCCGGCCTGCAAGTCCTCACAGAGGATTCCGGCAACGCGGGCTTCTACCGGTCCAGCGAGCGCTCCGCGCCGCACAACCTATACCTCAAACCGGCCGCGACCTGGGAACAGGCTGACGACGCCCACCAGGGCCCGCCGCCGGGGGAGTTCGTTTTCGCGGACTCGGCGGGCGCCGCCAGCGCCGCGCGGGACGGCCGTCCCGCTTCCACTCTTGCGGTGACCATTTCGGCCGCCGCCAAACCCACCTGGACCTGGGACGAGTCGACAAAGACCTATCTGCGGTCCGAACGCGACGTCCCGTCCGAGTCGGCCGCCGGCGTCCGCCTCGCGGCGCACAACGTGATCGCCCTGACCGTGCGAATTGAGATGGCGGGCGGCACCGACGCAGCGGGCAGCCCCATTCCGGACACCAAAATCGTCGGCTCTGGCGCCGGTGTGGTCGTGTCGGGCGGCAAAGCCCTGGACGTCGAATGGTCCAAAGCTTCGGAGCGGGACCCCTTGGTTTTGAGGACGCCGGACGGCGCCGAGGCCAAGCTCGCCCCCGGCGTCACCTGGATTGAACTGGTCCCCTCCGGCGAGGGCACCTGGGTCGTCTCCTAGCCGCGCCGCCGCCACCGGCCGGCGGGCAGAAAACGTGACGTGGACGGCATCGTGCTCAAAACGCGACGTGGACGGCATCGGGCGCGGTCAACGGCACAGACGGGCCGTCAATGCGGTCGTCCCGGCCCGGCGCCACCACGGGGAGCCGTTGGCTTAGGCGGCCACGTCCTTCAGGCTGCCCACCAGCCCGCCCGCGTCGGAGCCGACCAGGCAGAGGATCTCGCGGTCGTGCGCGTACTTCCACGTGTCCGGGGTTGGGTACATGTAGAAGAACTCGTAGACGGACTCGTCGAACGACAAGCCAATGAAATTCGTGAATTGGGAGTTGCAAAACTCCAGGGCTTGGTCCTCCACGTCCGCGGGCAGTTCGTCGTCTTTGAGCTGTTGGGAGACGAAAACCTCCCAATAGTGCGGTTCTTCGCAGGGTATGAGGAGGGATTCGGAAATGTCGCCCTCGTCCAACTGCCCGGTGCAGTCGCCAATCTTGAGGGAGAACACATCCGCTTGGGCGGATTCGACCACTTTGCCCGATTCGTCGCGCGGGGCCTCCTTCGGACGGTCAAGGAATCCGCAACCCGTCAAACTGACAGAGATTGCGAGCGCGGTTAGGACGGCGAACTTGGATTTCACGACGGCGCCTTTCTTTTGGGGGGAGGTAGTGCGTCGAGGAAAACCCTATCGGAATCCGCGATGCGCTCCTGACCGTCCCCGGCTGAATGAGAGCAACGTGTCCTCCGGCATAGCGGCGAGGACGTCTGGGGTGAGGGCCGCCAGCGGCCGGTCCACGCGTTCGAATTGGAAGCTCTCAGCGTCGATGGAGCCGCTGTAAAAGTGCAGCAAAAGGCCGAAACTTGTGACCCGTGGATGGCTCAGCGCGGCGCCAATCACAGCGATCCAGGGCTCCCCAGTGGCCGGGTCGCCATGATGGGGCGAGGCTTGCCGCGCCGCCAGTCTGGCGGCAGCGCCCTCGGTTTCCAACAGCCAGCGCTCGATCCGGGCCTCGCTCCAGCCTCTTGCGCGCAGGCGGCCGACCCGGTCAGCCGTTGGCCGATGCCGAGTGGCGGCGCCCAGCCAGGTGTCGCAGTCGCAGCCGCTTGCTTTGTGCGCCAGATAGGACTCGCCAGCGTCGAGTTGGGCCTGCACGTGCGGGTTCAAGGCTGGCTCAAAGCGCACTCCGGACCCGGCGCCGCGCAACACGTCATTCAACTCCGCGGCGCCGGCCCCGGAAATCGTGGCGGTGATGAAGTAGCACATAGTCGATTCCCGCCGAGCCTATCGCCCGACCGTCCCGTCCCGGCCCGGCCCGGCTAACGGCTGGGAGACGCAGTCGGCGGGTTCCCCTCGCATCCAGTTGGCCCGCAGACGCGCTTGGCGCGTTCTCGGAGCCGACCGCCTTCCGGCCGAGGCGCTGGCTGGCCCGCGAACACCTGCGGCGTGCACCTTCAAGGCGTCAGCGGTCGGCAGGCGAGCGCCGCGCCAACCACCACGGGGGTCCCGCCAGCTAGAACAGGGTTGTGCGAACGTTAAACGCCTTGATCACGGCGCGCAACTCGGCGGTCGTCAACCCATTGCTGGGGGAGCCGCAGGCGGTGTTGGCCTGGTCGTACATGGCGCCGGTTTCGGCGTATTCGATCAGGTCCACGGCCTTCAAAGGCCCGTTCTCCGACCGGACTATGAGGCCGTGTTTGGACCACAGCACAACCCTGTGGGCGCGCAGCGCCCGCACCGAAGCGGCCGCCAACTTGTCCGAACCGGGCACCATGAACGGCAGCACCGCGACCCCTTCCGGCAGTTGGACCACGGTCTCCGGCTCCCAGCGCAGGATGCGCCGCGAGAAGGCGGCGGAGGACCCCAGATCGGGCCGGTGCGTCAGCGCCACCAAGTGGGGCGGTTGCGCGTGGACCACGGCGTGAAGCGCCGCGCGGTCGCCTCCAGCGCGAGCGTCACCCGGCTCGGCCGGGTACTTTCCCCGCGCCACCTGATCCTGGTGGATCGCCAAATGCGAGTTGAATTCGCTGGTGGGGCGGGTGAACGCCCGCCCTGGGCCGGAGCGGAGCGCGGCCTGGCACCCGTCGGCCCCGATCACAACGGCGGCGAGGTTCGCCGTCGGCGCTCCGCCGATCTCCCGGAGGCGGCACCCTGATCCGGTCACCAGCACAGTCCACCCCGCCAATGCGGGCGCGGCCATCGGCAGCTCATAAGCCTCCGAGTCCGGGAACAACTCCTCAAGCCCGTCAAACGCGGGCGCGGCGACGGAGATGTTCCCGGCGCCCGCCTCGCACGCGTGGATCGCGTCCAGCCGGGAGCCCGCCGCGCCCATTTCCGCCACGGTCGAGGCAAGCTCCGCCACTCCGGTCGGGCTTCCCGTTGGGTTGATCATGTCAAGGCCTTTCGATTCGCGGCGCGTGCCGCAGGATTTGGTGTCTTAGAACCCCGGTCCGGCCGGGATCGCCTCCCGGAACCGAACAGGGCGCGGCTCGAGGACGACGCGCTCGCGGACCGGGCGCCGGGATCGCCTCCCGGAGCGAACAGGGCGCGGCAGATGGTCACTTGATCACTCCGGTCTCCGAAGGCGGCCCGGACGCCGCCGCGCCGTCCCGTCGACTAGGCGCGTAACGCGCGGTCGGGTGCGTGGCGGCGACCAGTCCCCGCAGTTCCGGCAATCCGCCGCCGATCGCCCCGATAGCCCGCGCCTGGATGAGCGCATTGCCCAACGCGGTGGCCTCGGCCGGCCCGGCCTCCACCGCCAGACCGGCGGCCTGGGCGGCGCATTGGCAGAGCAGTCGCGCCCGTGAGCCGCCGCCCACCACATGCAGGCGGGCCACCTCCGCCCCGGTCAGCGCCCGGGCCTCGGAGACGGCGCGGGCGTAGCTGGCCGCCAGCGAGTCGATGATCGCCCGGGTGATCGCCGCCGGCGAGCCGACCGTCCGCCCAACCGCCCGCGCCGCGGCCGCGACCCGTGCGGGCATGTTTCCCGGCGCGATGAACCCCTGGTCGTCCGCGTCGAAGACCGGTCCGGCCGGTTCCAATGCGGCCTGTTCGAGCAAGCGCTCGGTCCCGGCGGGCAGGCCCTGGACGCGCCACTCCCGCTGGCATTCGCTGAGCAGCCAAAGACCCGAGATGTTCTTCAGGAACCGCACCGTCCCGTCCACGCCCAGTTCGTTCGTGAAGTTGGCCCCGCGCGCCGCGGCCGTGGCCCGCGGTCGCTCCAACTCCAGGCCGACCAGCGACCATGTGCCGCAGGACACATAGGCGAAGTCCCGCCCCACCGCCGGGACCGCCGCGACCGCGCTGGCCGTGTCGTGGCCGCCCACCGCGACCACGGGAACGCCGCCGGGCAGGCCCCAATCCCGCGCCAGGTCGCCCCGCAGCCGCCCAACCACCGTGCCCGGCTCGCACACCTCTGGAAACAGCCCCCGCCTCAGCCCGAGCGCGTCGATCACAGGCCAGCACCAGTCGCGCCGTTCCGGGTCGAACAACCCGGTCGTGGACGCCGCGGTCGCCTCCGCGAACACCGCCCCGGTCAGATGGCGCGCCACGAAGTCCGGCATCATGAGCAGCTTGTCGGCGGCGTCGAGGCGCCCGTCCGCCGGCAGCCCCAACTGCTCCGCCGCCAGTTGGAACACCGTGTTGAAGCGCTGGTGCGCGGCCCCCGTCAACCGGTACAGCGCTTCCCGCCCCCGCCACGCGTCCGGCCCAAGCCCGTCCCGTCCCGACAAGTCCGCCGCCGATGCCGCCCCCCCGCCAACCCCGGCCCCGTCTGGCCCGGCCCCTTCTGCCCCGGCCGCTTCCGCCGCCGTGTCCGCTGCGCCCGGCCCCAGGCCAGCCGGTTTCGGCGCCGCCGCCAGGCCGAGCCGCGCGCCCGCGGACTCCCCATCCCCGGCCCCGTCTGCCCCGGTCGAGCCCGGCCCGCGCCCGGCCCCGTTCCCTGCCGCCTCGGCCGCGGGCGTTGTCATCCCGCCAACCCCGGCCGCTTCCGCTGCGCCCGGCCCCAGGCCAACCGGTTTCGGCGCCGCCGCCAGGCCGAGCCGCGCGCCCGCGCCATCACCGCCAAGGCCGTGCTCGCGGACCCTGGTCCCCGGACGCGCGCCCGCATCGGCGCCGAAGGCGCGGCCGATTTTAGCCCACACCGCCGACTCGATCCCCTCGGTGCGGGGGTCCCTGTAATTGAGGATTGGCTCCAGCGCTCGTCCCGCCGGGTCGATCAGCGCGTAATCCGCCCCCCACGCGTCCACGCCGATCGCGTCCACGGGGCCGGTCGCCGCCGCTACGCGCAACCCGACCGCTATCTGGTCAAAGAGGTGGGCTGTGTCCAAGACGAGGTGGACGGCATCGGGCACAAATTGGCACTGGAAACGGTGCAACTGGGTCTCGCGGAGGGTGGCCGGGCCGACTTCGACCGCCAAGACCCGCCCTGAAGAGGCGCCCAGGTCGATGGCGACCACGCGGGCCGGCCGGGTCATCAGGCGCCCCAGCTGGCCTGGGTGCCGCCAACGCGTTCGGCGGCCACGCGC
>JAITFE010000091.1 GCA_031281585.1 Bifidobacteriaceae bacterium
TCTCGGCCAGAGCCACCAGCGATATGGCGCCCGGGTTCGCCCTTGTCAAGGATTCAAACAGTGCGTGCGCCCTTGGCGACTGTTCCGGGTCGTCATCGGTCAAGTGCCGGACGATCACATTCGTGTCGAGCCCGATCACAGCGCGGCGCTCGCAATGGCGCCATCCGCTATGGCACGGTCCATCTCCTCAAGTGAAACCGGACGAGCGGGCTTGGGGAGCGCCCCGGCCAGGTCGGCTGCCCGGACCGTTCTGACGGAGATCAGGTAACCGCCATCCTGTTCGGTGAAATCGACCCTGCTTCCGGCCTCCAAACCCAGCTTCTCCCGCACTGCGGCTGGGACTGTTATCTGGCCTTTCGTGGTCATGGTCGCTGTTGGCACGGCAGCCACCTCCCTCCCTTTCCGATTGTAAGGAGCACGCGGGCGCCGCACAAGCCGGCGCCGGCCCTCGCGCCCGCATTCGACCAATGAACGCGCCCCGAATCAGGCCGGCAAGAGGTCGAAACCCAGCGAAGCGCGGTCGCCGCTGGCCGCTCCGGCCTCCCAACCGGCCTGGGACATGCGAGCGGCCCGGATTTGCTCGGTGGAAGTGTCCATGTTGCCCTCGACCCAGTTGGCCACCCGCTCCTGACGGCCGGTGAGAACCAACGCCTTCCCGGTCCCCGCCTGGGCCTGTTCCACCTCCGTCCGCGCCGCGTCCAGACGGGCGGCGATCCGCGCGATGAACCCCTTGTAGAAGCCCCGCCGGTAGGCGGCGTAGCCGCGACTGGACAACCGCACGTCGGCGTCCAACCCGCGCGCGGCGAGATCCGCCCTCACCTCGGCCTCCGCCTTGGCCAGAAGCCTGCGCCAGTCGCGGCGCAGGTCCGCCGCCATGACCGCTGCGAGCATGGCGAAGAGCTGCTGCACCGCGGCGACCTCCGCCGCGAACCCCGCCAAAGTCGCGCTCCTGGCGATCGCACGGGATCCCCGGCGGGCGTACCCGTCGCGGTGGAAGAAGGCCAGGCACCCGTGGGCCCGCGCCACCGCCTCCAGCAACAGGAACAACTCGAACAGGCCGGCCTTGTCCCCCGGGAGGGCGACCAGCACCGTGGTCGGCTCCTCCGCCTGACCGCCGCCGGCCAGCTCCGCCTCATCCACCACCCATTGGAGCATCAACTTCGTGGCGCGCTCGGCGGCGAGGGCCGCCTCCGCCTCATGCGGCGAGTCGGACAACGCCATGAGGCGGGTGATTCGTTCAATGACGGCGGCACGCGAGGCCTGTTGGCTCATGTCTTTCATGATGTCACCAGGCTCTGACAGCCTGCCTACCCCTGACGGCTGACGACCCGACTTCCCGGGTAGCCAGCGGCCGGACGCCGCCACCGGGGCTGGTGACCCGCCGGGGCCGCCCGAACGGCATCGGCCAACTGCCAAAGCCAACGCTCAGGCGACACGGAAGACCGGGCCGGCCGGAGCGAAAGGCAACGAGGCACCCGCCGGAATCAGGTACGCGTGTTGGCGGGCGACCCGGAGACGGTCGCACGCGCCGTCCGTGATGATCAAGATGGGCCCGTCGGCGGGGAAGTCGGGGGCCTTCTCGAGAAACCGGACCGCCGGCTGGAGGACGGTGCCGCCCCGGCCCCGGATCCGGACCCGGCCGGCGATCTGGTCGACCGGGAGATAACCCGCGTCGTACCAGGTGGCGTCGCAGAACACCACCCGCGCGGCCGGCACGTCCTTGGCGCCCGCGTAGGCCGCGATCGCTCCGAGGGCCTTGCCCAGCAGTTGGCGGGGCATGGATCCCGAGGTGTCCAGCACCACGCCGAAGGTGCATTCCAACTCGGCCGACTCCGGAAAGAACCGGCCGGGCCGGATGATCCCCGGCGACGCGGCCTGCCTGCGGGAAGGACGCGCGTAGCTCCGCCGTGGCTCCGGCGACCGCACGTGGGTCTCGAACCAGCGCGCCAGCGCCACGTCCCAGCTGATGGGCGGCTGGTCGAGCACCCTGATCTCCTCAACCAGGCCGCTCGGCAGCAGGCCCCGTCCGGACGCCTGGTGGTAGGCCAAACCGGTCGTCAGCGCCCGCCGGTAGAACTCGTCCAGGCCGATGCCGCCCAGTTGCTCGCCCGCGTGGGGCAGCGACTCACCCAGGATGTCGCCCACCGGCACGCCCCGCAGCGTGGCCAGCTTCCGGAACCGCCTGGCGTCGGTGGCGATCCGCTCGTAGACGGCCTCTGCCGACAGACCCCTCAACGCCGGGTCGTGCAGCGCCCCGTTCGGCATCTCGCCGATGCCGAGTTCCGCCAACCAGCCGTTGACCACGTAGTCCGCCGCAACGTTCCACAGGTACGGGTCCCGTCCCAGCGCCCGCGCCCCGTGCCGCAGCCCCGCGTGCAGCATCTCATGCCCCAACACGAACACCCATTCGCTGCGCGTTAGCCCGGCCAGCGGGTTGACGTAGATTTCCGCCACAGCCGGGCCCACCGCCGCGATCGAGATCTTCTCGCGGCGGCACAAGTCCGCGTCGGCAACCACGGCGAAGCCGGCCGCCAGGCCGCCCATCAGCGGAAACGATGACGTAAACCATCCCATCGCCACGTCCCACGGCTGTTTGCCCGGTCGGCCGGCCGCGTCTTGCACGATGCCGCCCGCCGCCTCGACCGCGCCGGTGACGGCCCGCGCCAACCCGGCCGCCAGCAGCCCGGAGATGCGCTTGCCTTCATCGCCTTCCGCGGCGATCACCAAACCAGTCACGTCTGGCAGGGTGCCGGCGGTCCCGCCGCCGGTGCACTCGGCGGGCAGACCGTCCGCCCGCCAGCAGGCGGCCAGCCGCGCCTCGTCTCCTGACGGGTCATTCGGCAGGTCGAACGGCGCCCGGCCGATGCCGAGCGCGGCCAACAGGCGGTTGACGGCCAGGCAGGCGGCCGCGTGATGGGCCGGATCGCGGGCGGGGCTGGCGGTCGTGGCCGGATCGCTATGGTTCATGCCCGCGTGCAACAGGAGGTGGGAAAACACCCAGCACCATTCTTCGGGACTGGCCAGACGGGTCGGGTGGTGCCGAATGCAGAATCTCGCGTTGTTTCGGCTCCAACGGGATTCCGACACTTCCAGCTTGGCCCAGAACGGCTGGGGGCCGCCGCGCCTGCTTACCCCTTTGCCACCAGTTGGCGCGGATGGCCCGTCGGCTTCCCACCTTCCGCCGGTCGCCGCCGGATCAGCCGCCGGCTCGAGCAAAGCAGCCACACCGTGGATCACCGCCCCTATGACGGCGTTGCTTCTCGCCAGGTCCAGGCCTTCCATCCGCGCTACCTCGGCGGCGCGTGACCGAGACGTCCTAGCCGCCGCCAACTCGCCGCCCAACGCTCCCCGGCAAGCGCCCTCTGACCGTCACGACCGGGCCTGGGCCAGACGCGGAAGGTCCCGCACCACTTCGACCAGGTACCAGGCCGGCAAGACCGGCTTTCCGTCCGAGTCGTTCGCCACCACCAATTGGGCCATTTCCAACGAGATCTCGGCCAGCGAGGTCAACATCGCCTTAGACCGGTGGGCGAACTGCTTGGCGGCGGCGGAGCCGCCGGCTTTTGTCGCCGGAAGCTGGCGGATCAACCGCTCGCGGAAGTTGTCCGCCAGGAAATAGAGCACGTCGCGGTCTTCAAGGCCGACCGGCCATCCGACCTCGCCCTTGATGATCGGCTCAAGTGAATGGCGGTTGCGGATCACCTTGATCCAGGCTCGGAAGGCCGAACCGTGCTGGGCGGTCAGCAAACCGCCGGTCAGAACCTCCAGGGTGTGGTCGGACCAGTTGTCGTCCGGATAAGAGGCCAGACAGTCGGACAGGATATGCCAGGAGCGGGGAGTCGAAAACGGCTCTTGCGCCTTTGGCGCCGGCGACCACAGATGCCCTGGGCGCTCGGTCAAGTACTGGATGATCAGCGGGTGCAGCCCCTCGCGCGCCGCCCAGGCGAGCCAATCGGCCGGATCCGCCCGCAGGTGAACGTGGACCATCCGGTTGACCAGCGCGGACGCCATCGGGCGCGCTAACGCCGAATCCGTCGCGCGATTGCCCGCCCCGATCACCACAGAATCCTCCGGCAATTGGAGCTCCCCCAGCCGCCTGTCCAAAACCAGAGAGTACATCGCCTTCTGCACGTCCGGGGAGGAGGCGTTGAGTTCGTCGAGGAACAGGCAAAAGGGCTCGGTTTGGGCGATCGCCGTGGGCGGCGCGAAGCGCGAACGCGTCATTCCGTCATCGCCTTCGACCAGTTGCGGAACCCCGATCAAGTCCTCCGGCGCCAACTGGGTGCCGAGCAGAGTCTCACAGGGCAGGCCAAGGTCTGCGGCGAAGCGGCGCACCAGCGCCGACTTGCCAATCCCAGGAGCGCCCCAGATGAACACGGGCCGGACGGTCGCCACATGAAGCAGCAGGTCCGGGAGCTCGGCCGGCGTCACCGTGATCGTTGAATCCACGAGTCCGCAACCCTACCGCCTGTGCTCTGCGGCGTGTCAAGAGCCCAGCCGCCGCCCATCCCAAATCGCGTTCGTCGCGCCCTTTGTGGCCCATTGTTCACGACTCTCGCCCGCCCTGGCCGACGCGGCCGGGCTCCGTGCCCCAGCGCCTTCGCGCCGTCCTTCCCCGGGGCCGTTCACCAGGTCGCCTGCGCCATTGGCGTCTTGCCGCGCCCACATTGGGGCGCCGGGCGCTCGCCAGGTCGCCGAGGCCATCGACATCAAGGCGGTGAGCCAGTTCGCCAACGGGCCTTCGTCCTCGCCGATCCACGGCGGGCGGGTCGAGCCCACCGTGCCGGTCGCCTGCGCGTGAAGCGTGGCCTGCTCTCGCGCGGTCGTGGAATAGGCCGGCCTGGGTCCGCGAGGGCCCTGCGGCCCGGCGCTTCGCCCGGCGTCCGGCAGTTGCGTGGCCTCCACAGCCGGCTGCCGATTCCGTGACGCCAAGACAACCACCCCGGCCGGCCCCAGAGTTAGCGCGACGCTCAAGAGCACAGTCGCCAACTTGCCGCGCCTGGCTGGCGTCTCAGGTCCGCGACCAGCGCCTCCACCGCTCGCGTGCGACCGCCGGTCAGCCCGGAGCCCACGCCGTCGAATGTCGGCCGCCATGTTTGCTGGTGCCACAGCGCACCCCTTTCAGCCGCGCGCAGGCGAGGACGGCCCCTGCTGGGGACAGGTTTCCGCCGCTCCGGCTGCCTAGGCTGGGGCGACATTCCCACCCTACGGACCGGCGGCGCCCCGTTCCAAGGTGCGTTGGGCCCGGTGCCGGGGCGGTGTGACGCGCGAAGCCGGACCGCGCGGCGTGGCTCGGCGGACGGCATCGGGCAACGTTGGCGCTACTGGCGGCCGCAGGGGCTGGGCTCCGGGCGGGGCGCGGGGGCGTGGCGGCGGCTCAGCCGGGCGCCGCTGAACGTGGCAACGCCCATCGCGGCGATGGCGCCGGCGCAAACCACCCAGTACCCAGAGTGCGCCCCGTGGCCGTCCACCACCCGGCCCGCGACCGCTGCACCGGCGGCCATGCCGACCCCCACCGCGGTCCCGATCCAAGTCAGGCCCTCGGTCAGGTTCTCGCGCGGGACCAGCGACTCGATCAGCGCGTTGCCGCCCACGAACGTGGGCCCAATGGCCAGGCCGAAACAGAATGACACGACTGCTATCGACCAGTAGTCCCGCGCCGCCAGGAACAACACGGCCGCGCCGGTCAGGGCGAACAGGCCGATGACGAACCGCCGGTGCAGCGGCGCGCGCCAACGCCGCGAGCCGTACCAGAGGGCTCCGCACAGCGCCGCGAACGAACCCGCGGCACCCACCGGGCCGGCGAGCGCCTTGTTGCCCAGCGACTCGCACATCGCCACCAAGGTGATGTTGTTGGCCCCGAACAGGAGGCCGACCCCGACGAACACAACCGCGACCACCCACACGCCGCGCGACCGGATCGCGCTGCCGCTGTGCTCATGGCGCCGGGTGGGCGGCTCGGACCCCCGTGCGGACAGGAACAGCGGGCCGGCGAACGCCATCAACGCGATCAGCGCGACCACGCCCGCCTCCGGGCGGACACCCATGACCGGCCAAGCCATCGTGGCGCACACCGTGGTGAAAGTAGGAGCGAAAATCCAGGCGACCTCGTCCAACACCGATTCCAGCGCGAAGGCGGTCTGGAGCCGGTCGCGCCTGGCGGGCGTGGCCGCCTTCCCGCCCAAGAGCAGATGGCTCCACCGGGAGCGGGTCAGCGCCCCGACCGGGAAGCTCGTGAAGCCGGTCACGGTGGCGCACGCCACCAGGGCCGGCCAGGGTCCACTGAGGCGGGCCACAATTGTGAGCCCCGCCGCCGCGACCACAAACACCGCGATCAGCGGGTAGCCCACGCTGGCCTGCCCGAACCGGTCGATCAAGCGGCCGACTATAGGCGCGCCCACCGCGAACGCGATCGTGTGCGCGGCCGTGACCACGCCCGCCAGCGCGTACTCGCCATAGAGCCCGCTGATCATCATTGTGATGCCGATCCCGACCATCGCCGCCGGGAAACGCACCATCAACCCCGCGACGACGAACCTCTTGGCGCCTTTGGTTCGCAGCGCGTCCAGGTATGACCGCACGGCCGGCGCCTAGCCTTGGCGCCGCGGCCGCACAGCGCGTGCCGCCTCGTAAAGGGAGGACATGGGGGCTCCTGGTCGGGTTGTGGCGGTCCGGGACGATCGCGCCAGACAGCCTACCGCTTGGCCTGGGGGCGGCGGCCCGGGGTTCGGGCCCAAAGGGCTGCGTGCCGCCGCCGGAGCGGAATGTGCGAGATTTGTTTGCCCAAATCGGAATAGCAGCCCCGGCGGCGGTGTTGGAAAAGGTGTGCGCACACGTTCGCCGGACGGGAAGGGCGGCCCGGAAGGTGAACCAAAAAGGGGCGGTCCCAGTTAATTCTGGGGCCGCCCCGCTTTCATTCTTGCTCCCGCCCGCGGCCAGGGGAAACCTGGCCGCGGGCGGGATCCACCGGCGCCGGGGGTGGCGACTCCCCCGGCGCACCCAACTACCGGATTTCTTCAGGCTCCCGCCCACGCCGTCTTGCCGCGACGAGCAGGAAGAAGCCAGCCAGCAGCAGACCAAGTCCCGCGCCGGTCAAACCGACCAGCCCGTCTGCGCCGGTGAACGGTAGCTGGGGTGGGGTCGGCGGAGGCGGGGGCGCTTTACACGCGGAGGCGTCATAGCCCCCCGCCCAGTCTCCGGAAAGCGGACCCGTCAGGGTCACAACTTGCTCGCCCTCCCCGGTCGCGGTCGACGTCAGCCACTCGACGGTCAGAGCGCCGTCGGCGTTGGCGGTCACCGTGGTCACCGCCTCGCCGTTGACGGCAATGGCGACCTCTTCGTTTGGCTGGAAGTTGGTCGCCGCGAGGACCTGCCTGTCGCCCGCGCAGAGGGTGGCCTTCGCCATCCGCAGCTCGGGAACCCCGGCCCGCCACGGCCGCGACACCTGGTTGTGGGCGGCGTCTTCCTCCACGATGATCAACATGTCGCCCTCTGCTGCCGGCGGCTCCAACTCGCAGGACCAAGTCCGCCCTGGCTCCTCGCCGACGGTGGTGACGCAAAGCACAATCCCATCAGGGTTTTTCACGATGATCGTGTCGCCTTCGCTGTCGCCCCTGCCGGTCAGCTCTGTGCCGTCGGTGGGTTTCGGCACCGGGATTCCCGGAGGCGTGGTGTCCACCACCACCTCCGCCGGATCGGAGTCGTTGCCGGCCGGATCCTCGATCACGACATGCAGCTCTGTTCCGTCCGGCTGCCTTGGGCTGAGCGGACAATCGAAAGTCCCGTCGGCGGCGACCGGACACGTGGCGACCACGTTCCCGTCCTCGTCGGTGATGACCACAACCAGCTCCCCTTCGGCGGCGTCGCCCAGATCCTCCTCCGCGACCTTCCCGTCGACGTGCCCGCCATCCGACGGGTACACCTCCGGCTGGCCGGGACTTGTCGCATCCGTGAATCGGATGTGCGCGGGCGCGGCCACGCCTGGAGCCGATCGCACGCTGTCCGCCAACTCCACAGGCGCCCCGAACACCTTGGCCGTGACGTCGAAGTACCCTTCGACGCCCAAGAAGGTGACGGCCGCCTGGCCGGCGCCGGCGGGTTGGATGGCCGCCCCAAAGTCTGGCAGGCCGGTTTGGGCGGCCACCACGCCGGGACCCTCGGTGCGGGCGCCGCCGGACCCCACCCAGGTGCCCGCCGGGAAGGCGAACTCGATCTCGCACGGGATCTGCTCCCACGCGGGGCTCCAGCAGGACGCCAGGTTGCCGAACTGATCCCGCACGGTGGCGGTCACGGTTTGGCCGGCTGGGTCATCCGCGCGCGCAGGCCTGCTGGGGCTGGTCAGCTCGGTCATCGTGGCCGCGGGCGCCCCGCCCACGAAGACCGCCTGGCGGGTGTAGACCAAGCCGCCGGCTTCCGTCGGAATGCTGGAGGCGCCCAGTTTGGCGCCGACGCTCACCGTGCCGGCCGTTGTCGACACCAACTGGAACGCGACCCGGCCGTTCAGATCGGTCTCATACGACCCTGGGGTCGCGCAGGCGCCCACCGGCGGCCCTGGCGTCTTGACGTTCACCGAGTTTGGCAACTGCGGGACCACGCATTCGCCGGAAACCGGCCGTGACGCCGCTCCGGCCAGGCCGTTCATGACCGTGACCGTGAGCGTGTAAGAGTCCTCGCCATTGGCGCGCACAATGGGCGTCGACGAATCGGTCCTTTCGAGCGTGAACGAAGAGGCGGCGGCCACGCCGGCGCCCGCGTCGAACCTGACCGGCCGCTGGCCCAGCGCGATCGGTGAACCGGCGTCCGCCACCACCGCCGAAACCGGGAACACGCCCTCGTAAAGCGACGTGATCGCCACGTACGCCAAGCCTGGAGTGTAAACGCCGTCGCGCTTGCATTCCTCGGGGACCGTCCCCAGGTTGGCCGCGCAAGTGGTCACAGTCACGCGCTTCGCGCCGCCGGGGCCGCCCGTTTCCACGAACTCCGGCGTGCCGAGCGCCCCGGCCTGGCTGGCCGGAAGCTCAAACGCCACGTCGCGGCCCGGGATGCCGTTGCCGTATTGGTCGGCCACGAACACCCGCGCCCAGGACCGCTCCAGCCCGTCGTTCGCCACCGCGTCCTCAAACGTCTCGAACACGGTGTTCTCCAAGGAGACCGTTGGATGGGCCCGGAACTCCGCGCCCTTCAGCGCTTGCGGATGCGCCGGCGCCGGCTCGGCTTGGCCGACCGGCCTGAAGAGCCCGTCCACCTCGACAAACGCCTGCACCCAGATCCATTGGGCGACGTGCGCCCCGGCCAAAGTGACGTCGGCCGGGAAGGCGACCCGCGCTACCCCGTCCGCGTTGGAGACGGCCTGGGAGGCGGTCGCGTGCGTTGTCCACGCCAGGGAGTTGGGCGCGTAGTCGGCCGCGTGCGGCCCCGCGTTGCTGCCGGGGGTGTACTGGAACTTGACCTGGGCGCCCGGAACCACGTGACCTTGCGTGTCTTTGACCAGGACCTGCGCGGTGTGGGTCGGCCCGCCCACCAACACCTGGTCCCCGGCCGTTGGGATCGACAGCTCCGAGGCCTGGGCGGAGATCGCCGTGTTCGTGAACCTGACAGTCACCTGGCCGGAGGTGTTGACGGTCGCGTCCTCGGACGCGTTCTTGACCAACCAGATCGCCTGCTCGGGGCTCCCCTTCAGCCCCGCGGTGACGGTGAAGCTCCCCACGGCGTTTGCGGCGACCCGGATCGACGCCACTCCGCCGGCCACGTCGACCTCCACATCACACGGACCAGCCACCGAATTGGCCCCCCCGTTGGCCGTCACGCCGGCCGGAATGTGGAACACCACCGTTCCCGAGTCGGCCGGGTTGCCGTTGGCGTCATGGAGTTTCGCCGCCACGGTCAAAGTGGCGACTCCGTCCGCCGGCGCCGGCGTGCCCGGCTCGACCAGCCAGGAGCCATCCGGATCGATCGCGCCCGCCCGGAAGCGGAGTTCGAACGGCCCGCCGATGTCGTGCCACGCGCCTTGGGTGTACACCTGCAGTTTGCCGGTGTAGATCCCGGCTTTGGCGCTGTACAACTGCCAGGCGAACTTGCCGTAGGTCGCCGCGTCGGCCGGAGTCCCGGTCGCCACCAGCGGACCGGACAGGTCCTTGTCCGAGAGGACGTCGGACGGGAGCCCGATCACCCGCACCGCCGCTCCGGGCACCAGCAAGTCGGCACCGTCCCTGACAACGGCGGTGAGGACGTAGGCGTCCGCCGCCAGACCGCTGGCGGTCTGGGACACGTTCGCGTTGCCCGGCCCGGCGGTGTCCGGCGCCAGAGTGTAGGAGGAATGGAGCGCGTCCGGGGCGCCGGTCCCGAACTGGACGTCCTTCGGCGACCCGTTCACGGCCACGCCCGCGACCGCCCCGGACACTTGGAAGGTGCCCGGCTCGTTCGAGGTGATGGCGGCGGCGGCGCGGCCGTCCTTGTCGGTCCGCAGGGACTTGGCCGCCTCGCCCGAGTCCAGCACGGGACCGGCGATTTGCGGGTTCCCGATGCCGACCGTGAAGTCGACCCAAACGTCGGGGACCGGATTGCCGTGGACATCGCGGATGACCGCCCAGGCGCTGTGCGCCTGGATCCCGTCCGCCAGCGGCGTCCCGCCGCTGACGCCGAAGCTCGACGCCCCCGACACGTCCGGGTCGGAGTGGACGAAGAGCAGCCTGACCGAGGAGTCCGCGCCGGCGCCAACGGCGGCGCCGCCGTACTTCGCGGTGCCGAGCCACTCCCCCGCCGCGTTCGTGGCGAAAGCGAAGCTTGCCACCCCGTTTCCGGCGGTCTGCGCGTTCCGCTCCACGGTGGGCTGGCCGGCCAATTCAAACCGGAAGGCCACGTCGTTCCCCGACCGGAGGACCGTGTTGCCGAATTCGTCGCGCAACTCGACCTTGACCAGGTACGACTCGGCCCCGCCAACCCTCTTGGGGCCGACGTCGTCGGTCCAGATCCGCGAATGCGCGGCGGAGACTGGGCCGGCCACGAAGTTGACGGCGGCGGGCGAGTTCCCGGTGATGGGCTCGTAGTTCCCGCCGACGCCCTTCTTCGCCTGCGCGGTCACCTCGTAGGAGGCGGCAACGGTCGAAACCAAACGCAACCGCGCCTCGCCCCGTTCGTCCACTTCCAGTTCGTCCGATGTCCCGGCCGCCAGGGAAGTGCCCTCCGGAACCGCGAACTTGACCCAAGCGCCCAGCACGGGGTTGCCCTGGGCGTCTTGAACGGTCGCCACCACGACCTGTTCGTCGCTCCCATTGGCGATCGCCGAGGACCTGGGCGGAGTCAGGAAGGTCCGGTTCGGGTCGAAGGAGATGTCCCCGGCCACGAACTGGATCTCCTGGTCGATTCTGCGGATCTTGTCCGCGCCGATCAGGGCGTTGACCGTGTAGACGCCCGCCGTCAACGAGGTGAAGTGGACGGTCAACTCGCCGTTCGAGTCGCTCACCCAGTCCGCCGGCGGCTCCGTGATCCGGACGGCCGGGGGCACCTCAAATCCAACCCGCGTGCCGGGCTTGGCCAGGTCGCTTGGGCCCTTCGTCACAACGGTCGCCGTGAAGAACTCGACCCCGTCCGCCACCCGCGTGCCGTCCGGGGTGATGGTCCACCGCGAGTTCTCGGCCAGGGCCGGCTCCGCTGCGAAGACCACGTCGCCTTCGCCCACCAAAGTGGCGTCCAGCAGCCCGCGCACGCGCGTCGTGACTTCGGCCGTGGCGGTCAGATAGGCCCGCGCCTGCCCCGTGGCCGAGGACTTGAGCACGCAAGACTTCGGCTGGCATTCGGGGCCCGCCGCCACGAACTGCGCCGGATCGCCGGCGGGCAAGGTGAAGGTGACCGGCTCGTCCTCGATCAGATTGCCGTAGGCGTCCTTCACCACAACCTGCCCGTAGTGCGTCGCCTTGCCGTCCGGCAAGACCTCGCCCTGGGACGTGGTGAACGCCGACGCGCCCGCGTCGGCCGGACCGTGTTTGAACTCGGCCAGCCGCACGGCGTCCGGCTCGGGGACCTGCCCAGAGGGGGCGTTCGCCCGAACCTCGTAGACTCCCGCCTGCCGGACGGTGAAGCCGGTCCAGACGGCGGTCCCGCCCACCGTGTCAATGGTCGGGCCGGGCGTCCACACGCCGCTGCCCTGAAGGCGGTAGGAGAACGCGATCGGAACTTGCGGCGTGTAAAGATTGCCGGACACGTCGTAGAGCGTCACCGTCGGATGGTGGTATTCCCGCAAAACTTCCTTCTTGACGGTGTTGCCCTGCGCGTCGGTCGCGGTCGGAATGGTGAACAGCGAGCCAGCCAGCGACAGGTCCGCGTTGACGAACCGCGCCACAGCCGGCCGGCCGCCCTCCGGAATACTGAGCCCGTTCTGCGTCGCCGTCACCGGGTATTCGCCCACCTTGGTGGACACCAGAGTCAACGTGGCGACGCCCGCCGCGTCGCCGGCCGAGGCGGTGGTCAGTGTCACGGTGGGGCCGGACAGCAACAAGCCGCCCACCACCGCCTGCACGTCCGCCGGGATGGCGAACACGACCGGCTTGCCCAGCAAGGGGTTGCCGTTCGCGTCCCGCACGGTCGCAGTGATCACCTGGGTCTGCACGCCGTCCGCCTGCGCGGGCGCCAACGGCCCGGTCAGGAAGGACGTGCCCGCGAAGGCGGGACCGGCCTGGAAGGCCACCTGGACCCGGATGATCTGGCCGTCCGGCTCGGTCGCCAAAGACTCGTCGCCGACTTTGACCGCCACCCAATAGTCGCCCGCGGCCAGCGTCGAGACGTCGACCGAGGCGGTCCCCACGGGTGCCCCGTCGGCACCCGCGGTGAACGGGTAGATAGCGGGCGTCCCGCCCGCGACGGGAGTCAGATGCACCTCGCCGCCCAAGTTCACCGGCGTGTTGGACGGGTTCCGGACTTGGACCGACACCCGGTAGGCATCCGCCCCGTCAGCCAAAGCCGGATCGCCGGCGTTGCCCGGCTTGGGCGCGACCGAGAACCACGAATGCTTCGCGCTGACCGCGTCCCTGGTGAAGTGCGCCAGTTTGGGCGCGGTCTCGTCAGGCCCGATCAACGCGACGACCGGATAGTCGCCCGGCCAGCGGGAAACCACGCCGAGGGTGGCGATGCCCGCCTCGCCCGCGACGGTGGCGGAGAGCACGCCCAATTGAGTCTTCAAGTCATCGATGGGGGCGAGGTAGGCCTGGAGAGTCGCGTCCGCCAGGTCCGTTCCGACCCGGAACCCGATCTCATACCCGTCCACGCCGTTGCCGTTGGCGTCTTGGACCTTGACCCGGGCCTCAACCTGCGCAACGCCATCGGCCTGCGCCGGGGTCTGGTTGACCCAGAAGGAGGCCAGCGTCTTTGCGACGTCCACCTCGCCGGGGACGAACCGCGCATGCTTCGGCGAGCCGCCCACCTCCTCGGAACCGCGGACAAACGCCCGCACCCGGTACTCCACGGCGCGGGTGGACGTGAACTCCAGTTCCGCCACGCCGTTGTCATCCGTGAGTCGCGTCACCGTGTTGAAACTGGTCCCGTAACCGTATTCGAAGACGATCTCTTCCCTGCTCGCGGCGTTGCCGAACTCGTCGAACGCCTCGACGCGGGCCTTGTGGGCGTCCGAGCCATTGGCCACCTTGGTGCCGGGCGTGCCCTCGGCGGTCGGGATGGTCAACGTCGACCTGGCGGCGCTAACCGGCCCGTTGACGAAGCCCAACTCGACCTTGCCGTCTTGGTCCCCGTCCAGGGCGAGTTCGGTGACGTTCTTGACCGCCAGGATGGCCCCTCCGGGAGCCGAGGCCTGGACGGTGTATTCGCCGATCTCGGTGGTTGTGTAGAAGACCTTGGCGTAGCCGTCCACGATGGGCGCCGCGATGGTGACGTTCGCGCCGCCAGTTATGGGCGCCCCGCCGGACACCGCCTTCAGGCCAGGCGGAACGGTGAAGGTGACGCTCCCCTGCGTAACGTCGTTCCTGTTGGCGTCCCTGGCGTGGACTTTGACCTCGAAAGCGTCCTCGCCATCGGCTTTGCGGGAGCCGGCGGGTTGCACCAGCCAGGATTCGCCCACGTCGATTCCGTCTGCGGCGAACCGCAACGTGAACGGCGCCGGCGCTATGTCGGCCCAGTCGTTTGTCGCGAGGTCGACTTGCAGGGTCCCCGTGAACTCGTCCGCCACCGGTGAATACAGGTGCCAGGTGTACGTGCCGTAGTGGTCGGACTGCGGGACGCCGGTGTAGCCGTCAAAACTCCCCTCCACGGCGAACACCTTGGTCGGGTCCAAGCCAGTCAGCCGCACCCGCGCGCCCGGCACCAAGATCCTGGCCGCGGACCGGATGGTGGCCGTCAACGTGTACGTCTGGCTCCCGTCAGCGGTGGCCGTCACGGAAACGTTGGACGATGCCGTGTCGGGGCTCAGCGTGTACGTGGACTCGGCCGCGCTCGGCGGCCCTGACTCGAACGAGACCGGCAGCGGCGCCCGGCGCACGGTCAGGCCGTCGATGGTGGCCGTCACCCGGAAGGAATCCGGCTCTTTGGACGTGATCGCCACCTGCGCCTTGCCCGGCTCGGTGCACCATTCGGGCTTGTCCTGGGGCGCGGCCTCGAAGTCGCAGACCTCGGCCACGCCATCGGCCGGGATCAGGGTGGGCCCGGGGACGTTCGGGCTGCCCTCGTCAAGCAGCGCAAACCGCACCTCGGCGCCCGGCAGGACCGGGTTGCCGAAGACGTCCCGTGCGATCACCCAGGCCGCGTGGCGGGCTTCGCCGTCCGCGAGGACGTTGTTGCCGCTGACGTAGAAGTCGCTGGCGCCCGCCGCCGCCTGCCCGGCCACGAACGGCAGGGCAAGCGGCGAGCCGATCTCGACCGGCCCCTCGGCGATGGTCGCGGTGGCCTTCCAGAGCCCGGCCTTGGTGGTGGCGAACGGGACGGTCGCCACGCCATGGGCGTTCGTCGCGGTGTTTTCGACCAGCGACGCCACGCCCGGCTGGGGAGCCGAGCCGTCCTCCGTGTACAGGGTGAAGGTCACGGCCACCGCCTTGCCGGCGCCCTCGACCTCGTTGCCGTATTGGTCGAACAACTCCACCTTGACGGTGTAGCTTTCGGCGCCGTCCGCCTTCTTGGGGCCGGCGTCTGCCGTGGAGATGCGCGAGTGCCCAGGGGAGGCGGGCAGGTTGGTGAAGGTCACATGAGCCGGCGAGCCGCCGACGATCGCCTGGTAGGCGCCACCCGAGTCCTTCTTGGCCTGCGCCGTCACCTCGTAGGTGCCGGCCTTGTTGGAGACCAGCCGCAGCCGCGCCTCGCCGTTGCGGTCCACTTGCAGTTCGTCAAACGCGCCGGGCGCCAGGGAGGTGAACTCCGGCACCTCGAACTTGATCCAGGCTCCCCGCACGGGGTTGCCCTTGGCGTCCTGGACCGTGGCCACCACGACCTGCTCCTGGCCGCCGACCAACGCCGAGAATCCGGGCTCGGTCAGGAAGGTCTTGTCCGCGTCGAAGGAGATCTCGCCCGCGACGAATTCGATCTCCTTTTCTCCTGGCCGGATCCGGTCGTTGCCGATCAGGGCGCTGACCTTGTAGACGTCCGCGACTTCGGACACGAACCGAACGGTGACTTGGCCGTTCGCGTCGCTCACCCAGGAGCTTTCCGGTTCCAGCACCCGCACGGCGCCGGGCACGTCGAACAAGACGCGCGCGCCCTGTTTGGCCAGGCCGTTGGCGTCGTTGACTTGGACCTCGGCCGTGAAGTATTCGACGCCGTCCGCCACCCGCGTGCCGCTCGGCGTGATTCTCCAGGTCGACGATGCCGCGTCGGCCTGATCCGCCTCAAACACGAGATCGGCCTCGCCCACCAGGTCGGCGCCCAACAAGCCCCGCACCCGGGCCGTTGTGGCGCGAGCCGAGGTGATCAGGACCCGCGCCCTCCCGATGTCGGAGGAGAGGAGCTCGCAACTCCAGGTGTCGCAGCCGGGGGTGGCGAAGTGGGCGTCCCCGCCGGCCGGCAGGGTGAAGGTGACCAGGTCGCCCTCCCGCACGTTGCCGTGCGAATCCTTGACGACAACCTGCGCGTAGTGGGCCGAGGTGTCGTTGGGCAGGATCTTCGAGCCCGCCGAACTGGTGAATTCGGACGTCGCCGGATCGGCCGGGCCGGGTTTGAATTCGGCCAGGCGGACGGTGTTACCGTCCGGAATCTGGCCGGACGCGATGGTGGCCCGCACCTCGTAGACCCCCGCTTGGGTGACGGTGAAGTCGCCCCATGCGGCCGTGCCGTTCTCAGTCGTGAGCACGGGGCCCGGCGACCACGCCGCCGTGTTTTCCAGGCGGTAGGAGAAGGTCACGGCGGTCGGCGGCGTGTAGACGTTGCCGGAGGAATCCTTGAGGGTCACAGTCGGATTGTGGTGTTCGGCCACGACCGCCTTCTTCACCCAATTGCCCTGGCCGTCCGTGGTCGAAGGGATGGTGAAAACGGATTGGGCTGCGGAAAGGTCGGCGTTCGTGAACCGGGCCCGTGCGGGCGAGCCGTCCGTGATGCCCACACCGCCCACGCTGGCGGTGATCAAATACACGGTCACCGGGTGCTGGGACGGGTCGTAGACGGTGGACCGGAGCACCAGCAGCGCCGTGCCGGCGGTGCCGCCGGCCGCCGGGTCGCCGGTGGGGATGGACACGGTCCCCGGCCCGGCCGTCCAGGCGCCGTCCGCTTTGAGCGCGCTGACGCCGCCCGGAATCACGAAGTCAACCGTGCCGCCGGTGACGTTGCCGTTGGCGTCCTTCAGTTCGGCGGTGACGACCTGGGTGTCCATGCCGTTGGCCCTGGCCGGCGAGGCCGGGCTGATCAGCTTGGACTTGCCGGCGTCCGCCTCCAGCGGCAGGAACTCCACCAAGGCTTCCTTGACCGCCGGATTTAGTTCGGTGCCGATCGGGTCGTCGCCGATCTTCACCTCGACTTTCCAGAGGCCGGCTTTCAAGGTGGTGAACGGAACCACGACCACGCCCGTGCCCTGGGCGCCGCCCGTCGCCTGAACGTCGAAAGCTTCCGCGCCGGGAACGCCCTGCGGCGTGAAATAGACTCTGGAGCCCGCGTTGACGAGGTGGATCTCCGAGTCCCTCAGCGTCACCGTGACCTGGTAGGACTCAACCCCGTTGGCGAGGGCTTTGGGATGGACCGTGTTGGTCGGGGCCGCCTCGACCTTGAAACTAGAGGTGTTCGGATCCGCGACCGCGTCGGAGAAGTGAACCTGCTTGTACTCGCTCCGCGTCCCTGCGAGTTCGCCGTAGGCGTCAAAGTCGCCGGCCCAGTTGGAGTAAATCCGCGCCTCCGTCCAGCCGTCCGCGCCGGAGGTCCTGGTGGTTGTCTTGGAGCCGCCGGGCGCCGCGTTGTACAGGGGCCCGTTGCCGGTGTACTCGAGGCCGAAGTCGAGGGTCTCGCCTTCAAGCGGGTTGCCGTAGGCGTCCACCGCTCTCATCTTGGCCCAGGCGAACGCCACTCCGTTGGGCTTTTGCAGCGTGGAGTCCACGTCGAAGGTCGCCAGCGTCTTGCCCGCGTCGATGGTTCCCGCGCGGAAGGTGGCGTGTTTGGGCGAGCCGTTCGCGTCCGCCGAGGTGCCCTCAACGCGCGCGGTGATGGTCCAGGTGGTTGCCACATCCGAGCCGAATTCCCACTTGGCCACGCCGTTCGCGTCGGTCGGCGTGGGCCTCGCGGCGGTCGAGGCGGTGATCAGCCGCCCGGCGTTGTCGGTGTAGCTCCAGCTAAAGGCCACCTGGGCGGCGCCGTTCGCCACCAGGTTGTCGAAGGCGTCCTTGACGACGACTTCCGCGCGGTGTTTGTCGGCGCCGCCAACCAACTTGGTTGGCGGATTGTCCGCCGTGGTGGGGATTGTCAGCATCGAATTGCCCGGCGCGGGATCGCCGTGGCGGAACTCCAACAGCACAATGCCGTCCGGCCGAAGGGTCCGGTCTTCGGCCGCGTTCTTGACCGTCTCCACCGGCTCGCCGCCAATGGTGGCGGTGATCTCATGGATGGCGGCCACGGTCGCCCGGACGTTGATTAGCGCCACGCCGTCCACGATGTCCACAGTCACCGGCCCCGGTCCGGCCACGCCCTCCACCGCCGTTCCGGCGGGAATGGCGAACACGACCGTGCCGCTGTCCGCGGGGTTGCCGTTCTTGTCATAGGCCCGGACTTTGACGGGCAGCGTTTGCGAGTCGTTCGCCACGCCCGTCCCGTCCGGCTGGACCAGCCACGAATGCTCGGCGCCCGGCGCCAGGGCCTTGAAGCGCAGTTCGACCCGTGCGCCCACCTGGCGCCAGACGTTGCCCTCGGTGAGCACCTCGACCTTGCCGTAATAGACGCCGGCTTTCAGGCTGGTGGCGGTCCAGGCGTAGGTGCCGTAATGGTCCGACATCGCCACGCCGGTGGCCCTGGTGCTGCCATTGGCGTCCAGGCCCGCCAGGTCCTTGACGGCGACGTCAGGCGAGTCCACCGTGAGGCGCACGGCGGCCGCGTCAACCTTGATGCCGTTGACGGAAATCACGGTGACGTCGACGCTGTAGGCGTCGGTCCCAGACGCCGGGACCTTCGCGGCCGGGTCCTTGTCGGTGTCCGGGGTGACGGTGCGGAAAGACTTGTCCGGATCCGGTTCGCCGGCGCTGAACATGACGTCCAACGGCGAGTGTTTGACCGGGTTGGCGCCCAAAGCCGCGGCCACCGCGAATGTGCCCGGCTCGTTGGACACTATGTAAACCCGCGCCAGGCCCTTCTCCACGCACCAGTCGGGGGCGCCTTGAAGGCCCGGGTCGCATGATGCGGCCGTCGCCTGGGGCTGGCCCGTGCCGGTGAATTCCGGGCCGGCCACCCCTTGGGCGCCTTCGCTGACCGTGAAAGCGACCACCTGGCCCGCCACGGCGTTGCCATGGGCATCCACGACCTTGACGGTCGCACTGTGGGTCGCCTGCCCGTCCGCCAGCGGCTTGCCGGAACTCACCGACAACTCGGAGTTGGCCGCCACCGCAGGGCCCGCCACGAACGTGATCTCCTGGTCGGCTGGCCCGATCTTGGCGGCGCCGATCAACGCGTTGACCCGGTAGACGTCCGCTTTGACGGTGGTGAAGCGAACGGTCACCTGGCCGTTCTGGTCGGTGACGTATGGGCCGCCGGGAGTGGCGAGCAGGTCGCCGGGGACTTCCAGCGCCACGGGATAACCCGCGCCCACATTCAAGCCGTGCTCGTCGCACAGAGTGACAACGCCGGTGTAGTGGTCAACGCCGTCCGCGGTGCGGTAATTGGCCTCGACAGTCGGGTCGGGCGTGATCACGAAGCTCGACTCCAAGGCGTTTGGCGGATCGGTGGCGAACTGGAAATCCGCCTCGCCCACCTGGGGCCCGCTCGCCGACCCAAGCCGGACCACCAAGTGTGTGGTCTCGATCTCCGAGTCCACCAGCAAGACCCGCGCCAGACCCGTGTCGGAGGAGGCCACCGTCAGCGGATTGCTGAGCCGGTTGCCCTCCGAGTCCACGAAGTAGGCCGACTTGGCGGAGTCCAGCGTGAATGTCACGTCCGCTTCCGGCACCAAGTTGCCGAAGGCGTCCTTGACCGTCACCAGCGCCCAGTGCGCCTGGACCTCGTCGTTCAGCACCTTCCCCTTGGAGTAGTCGAATGTCGCCTTGGTCGCCTCCGAATCCGGGTCGCCCGGCGAGAAAACGGCCCGAGCCTCATAGGCGGTGGGACTTGAGCCCAACACGGGGATCTTGGCGTCCGCGTACTGAACCCACACCTCGTAAACGCCCGCGACGGTGGTCCTGATCAAGCCTTTGGCCTGTCCCACAGTGCCTCCGGTGCCGGTGCGCACAACCAGGGTGTACTCGGCCCCGCCGGCGGCCAGCCGCCAATGGACGGTGGCCTCCTCGTTGTTGGCGAGGGCGCCCGTGTCGGTCTTCAGGTTGACGGTGACCTCATAAGCGTCCTGGTCGTTCGCCACAACTTTGGCGGGCGAGGCGTTCTGCGCCCATGGCGCCACCGAGAAATCAGACAGCGACGCGTCGACCGTCACATTGGAGAAGGTGGCCACCGGCCTGGGCGGTTGCGATTCGGCGCCGGCGAAAATGCCCTTGACCGGATAAGAGCCCGCGAAGTACGAGCGGATTTGGACCAGGCACACGCCCGAACCGTCCGCCGCCACGCCGCCGGCGGTCTTCCCGCCCAGCGCGGCGTCCTCGAACTTGGCTCCTTCCTCGCCGGGATAAGCCAGTTCGAAGCCGCAACCGGTGGCGTCATTGGGCACGGGGTTGCCGAAGAGGTCCTGCACCGTCATCCAGGCCGGCACCGCCGCAGCGCCGTCCGCCCGCGCCGTGTTCTGGCCCACCTGCAGCGACGCGACAGTGTTACCAGGGTGGGGATCGCCCGGGTGGAAACCGGCCTTGACGCCGGTGGTCGGAGCTACAAAGCCGCTGGCGCCGTCAATCAGTTCGGCGGTGATGGTCCATTCCTTCGCCACCGTGGAGGCGAAGGTCCATTCCGCGACGGCTTGGCCCTGGGCGCTTATGACCGGGGTGATCGGGGCGCTGAAACCGGTCCGCAGAACGTTCTGGTTGTCTGAGAAGGACCAGTGGAACACCACTTTGGCCCCGAGCGACGGGTTGCCGTTCGAATCTTCCAACTCGACCCGCGCCGTGTGCGGGTGCTGGCCGTCCGCGAGCATGGTTTGGGTGCCGTCAGGGCCCGTGGTCGGGATTGTGAGGCGCGAACGGCCCGGATCCGGGGCCCCGGCCTCGAAGGTGACGTTGGCCTTGCCGTCCCCGGCCACCTCGGCGTCTTCGGCCTCATTCTTGACCACGTCGATGGCTTCGGCGGTCTGCGAGTCCACCACGAGGGCGCCGGTGACCTGGTGGGTGGCGGCCTTGGTGGAACTGACCACCAAGGTGGCGTAGCCGTTCGCGGCCGCGACGTCGATGTCCGCCGGACCGGTTATGAGCTGAGCGCCGTCCAGGGCGGAGAGGTCCCGTGGGATGTGGAACCGCACCGTGCCGCTCGCGTCGTTGCCGAAGCCGTCCTTCAGGTGCGCTTTGACCCGCAGAGTCGCGAGGCCGTCAGCGGCGGCGGCGGCGTCCGGTTGGACCAGCCACGAGGCTCCAGCGACGGCCGGACCGGCCACCATGTGGGCGTACGCGTTCCCGCCGCTGGCCAAGCCGAGGTCGACCCCCTCGATCGCTACATTGACCAACTGGTCGCCCGACTTGGTGCCCGTGAAGGTGGCGGTGTACGTGCCGGGGTTGGCGGCATCGTGCGTGAAAGCGCTGAACGAGAGGCCCGAGCCCTGCTGGCCGCGCGGCGTCAGACCGGCGGCGGCGTTGTCGATCGGGTCGCCGCCCAGGGCGTACAGGCGAACCGTGACGGAGCCGGTGTCGACTCCGTCCGCGCGCACGTCCGCCCTCGAAACGGTGTAGTCGGAAAGATTGTGGTCAACCTCGGAGAAAGCCCAGGTCAGCTTCTTGGGCGAACCCGGGATCCCCACCGCTTGCCCGCCAACTTCGATGGTCGCGGTGATGACGCATTCGGTCGCCGTCGAAGAGTTGACGGTGGCCGAGGCGCGCCCCATGTCGGAGGACTGAACGGTGACGGAGGCGGCATTGCCCGTGAACCTGGCCGCGCAGACTCCGCCCGGCGCCGCGGGCGTGAGGGCGAAGGTGACGTCCACCTCGCCCACGGGATTGTTGCGGCCGCCGTCCCAAACTCGCACGTTCGGATGGAACGGCAGGCTGGTGGCATGCTCGACCGAGTCGCCGCCGTCCGGTTGGTCCGCCGGGTCGTTCCAGTCGTCTTGGCCCCCGGCCGACTCGCCGGGGAAGTTCACCGGGTCGCCCAACACGAACACCGAGTCGGCCGCGCTGGCGGCGGGTGTGACGAACCGCGCCACGACGTGGTCGAGCCCCGTCGTTTGCGCCGGCACCAGCCACAGCGGCGTGCCGCCGGGAGCGTAGGCGACCTTGATCTGGTGGTCGCCGGGATGGCCGGCGTGAACCGTGATCTGGTACACGCCCTCGACGCATTTGCCTTGGACCAACTGCTCGGAACAGCCAAGATAGCCGGGCCCGAACGCGGTCGGCGCGCTGTAATGCACGCCGGTCGCCGGATCGCCGTTGGTCGGGGACTGCGCCACCAGCGCGCCCTCAGCGTCCTGGATCGGGTTGCCGACCGCGTTCCCAAGGGTCACCCAGATTGTCTGCCAGCCCCACGGGCCGCTCGGGAGCGAGGGGTCCAAGCGGTTCGCGGGCTGGTTCGGGTTGGCGCTCACGGTCATGAAGGAATCGGCGGCCGTTGGCGGGACTTCCGCGAAGGAGAACGTCTCCGCTTCGGTCAGGTAGAACAGGTCGGAGTCGGAGTTCTTGACCAAGACCCGCTTGCCGGAGTAATCCGCAGCGGTCTGGGACCAGATCTTGACGGTGTAGGTGCCCTCTTGGCCGGCGCCAGTCCGCTCCTGGATGACCACCCTGGCGGCCGGCGGCGCCGTCTCGGCCCAAGTGAGCTTTGGGTTAGGAGTCGCGGCGGCCCCGACGATGGGATTGCCGTTCGCGTCCCGCAGGGTGATCAGGCCGGTGTGGTAAAGGTTCGACTGGTCGTGGTTGGTGGCGGAGGTGTCCTTGTAGCCGGTCGAGGTGATGGCGAAGCTTGAGGTGCCGACGGCTGCTGGACCGGCCACGAAGGTGGCCTGCACATAGAGCTGGGCTGGCGCGCCGGCTTTGGGCAAGGCGCCGGCCACGCCGTCCACGCGGACTCCGATGTTCTTGACGCCGGCTTTGGTGGAGGAGACCGCAACCGTGTAGTGACCCGCGACCGCCTGGTCCTCGGTGATTTGGCCGAACACCAGGCCAACGTCGGCGGGACAGGTGGTCCCGGGCGCCGTGGACGGGCCATTCGCGCAGGTCAGGGTGAAATCGCTGGCGGGTACGCCGACGGCGTCGTTGCCGAAGGCGTCTTGCAGCCAGATGTCCAGCGTGTAGGCGTCCGCCTGGGCGGTCGTGGTGGCGTTGGCGACCTGGTCCTCGGTGTCGACAAGATCGATGGTGCCGCTCGCGCCGCGCGAGGCGGACTTGAACCAAACCTTGACCGGGTCCACGTCCGTCGCGCCGCCGCCGAGTTTCTTGACATAGGTCGTCCCGATTTGGGCTTTCAAGTCATAGCCGCCAACCCGTGTGGCGGTGATTCGGACCGGATACCGGCAGCCGCCGTCTTGGCCCAGGACGCAGGTGTAGTCCTGGCCGGCGTCCGTCCAGGCGCTGCCATCCGCGGAGTACTGCAGAACGGCGCCCGTGGCGATGCCCGATGCCGTCCCCGGCGCCAGCGTCAAGCGCACCGCTTGGCCTTCGAGGGCCGCGTCCACCCAAGCGCCGAAGGCGTTCATGACTCGGCCGTTGACCGCCAAGTGGACGCTCGACGCGCCGCTTCCAACCACCAGGGGATCCGCTTGGTTGTCGGAGGGCGTGGCGGTCACCGACGAGGCGCTGACGCTCATGGCCGGGACGTAGGTGAGCCGGCAGGTGATGTCCCGCGCGGCCTGGTTGCCGGGGATGGCGACCACGCCGGCGGCGGCGTTGACGGAGGCGCCCACGACCGCCTGGGTGTCCGAGGCGAAGCAGTACGTGTCGACCGGTTGGCCGGCCTCATTCCGGGTGCCCAACTGCCAGCCGTTCAGGCCGACCGCGCCGGGCGCGCCAATCCCGTTCGTGGAGATGGTGATCTCCCCGGCCGGGTCGACGACGGCGTGCCCAATGCTTGAGACCGCGAACGCCTCCGAACCGTCCGTGGCGATGGCATCCGCGCTGGAAGAGGGGGTCGACCCCGAAACGTTGCCCAGGCCAAGGCTCACATTGGCGGCCACGCCGCCCAGGGTGCGGGCCTCCAAACGGACCACGGCGCCGGCCACGCCCAGGCGGTAGTCCTCGACTTCGCCAGCCGATGTCGGGGTGCTCGAAGTCGGGTTGGACGAAGGCCGGGAGGTGGCCGTGACGGCCGAATCCGATGAGACCCGGGCCCGCGCGTAGACGGCCGCGAGCCCGCCCGCGGGCAGACCCGTCCCGGGGGTGTAGCTGCAGTACACGTATCCCCACGCGTCCGGCCTGGAGGCGCAGCCGCCCGCCGCGCCGCCCAACAATTCGGAGTCGAACGAACCCGAAACGGCCCCGGAACCGCTCACGCTGGAGATCCAGGCGCGGACGGTGCTGGCCGCCACCGCGGCGGAATCGCCAGTTGCCTGGGCCCGGAAGCGGTAGGTCTTGCCGGCCACCATGATCTGGTCCTGCGCCGGAACCCACGCGAGTTGGGCGTCGTCTCGGCCCGCCACATAGGGGGCCAATTCCAGACCGTCATCGGTCGGGTGGGAATCTGCGGCCTGGCTGGGCGAGCCGTCCGCGTAAAGGCCGGGCGCCGACCCGAGCAACAGGTACGGCTGGCCGCCGCGCAGCGGGTGGGCGTACGGGCCGTTCTCCGCGTTGGCGGTTTGGTACGAAGAGGGCGCATCGCCCCAGGACGCCGCCGTGGTGACGCCGAAGTCGGCCTGCACCGGAGCCAAGTCGGTGGTCATGGTGACCTTGGCGACAATGGCCGCGCCGCCCGTGGCGGCCAGCGGATTGCCGGTCTGGCCCGCCTGCTGGCCGTCCAGGGCGTCAACGCCGTCAACGCGCGCGCCGCGGCAAAGGCCGCTGACCGTCTGCGGGACGTAATCCGCTCCGCCCTGGGCGCACAACGCGGTCAGGGTGTTGGAGGATGTGTCGCCGGCCTCGGTGAAAACCCCGGCGCTCGCGTAACTCTGGGTGGCGTTGACTCCCGCCAGGGTTGGACGCTTCAGGCGCACCAAGAACTCGGTGCTGACCGAGGGCAAGAGCGCCGTGTAGTTGCCCAGCAGGTTGGTTTGCATTTCGCCGCGCTTGGTCCAAGTGGTCGAACCGCTGGCGGCGTCGCCCTGCCACAATTCGATTGTGGCACCGGCCAGAGGAGGGTCGCCGGCGACAGAGCCGTCACCGTCCACGTCGTTGTAGACCGTGCCCTTCACCACGGGAGCGACCTGGGGACTGGCGAAGTCGGACGGATTGAAGCCGGACGACCCAAGTTCCGCGCTCGCGCCGGACAGCGTGTTCCACCGGTACATCATGCCGCCCGAGGTGATGGCGTAAAGGGCACCGTCCATGAAACCCATTCCCATTAAATCCGCCGCCCAGGCCACGCTGCCGTCCAGGACTCTGACGAGCTCGTAGGTCCAGGCCTCGTTGGTGAACGCGCCGGCCGAATCCCTCGGCACGTTGATTCGCATCAAACCGTAGCGACCGCCGCCGGAGTACACGATCACGTAGAAGTCGCCAAACGCGTCGATGGCCAAGTCCCCGCTGCTGCTCCAAACGTTCCCCGTGTAGGTGTTCGCCGGGCTCATGGCGTTCCACTGCTCCGAGAGGGTCCGGCCACCCAATCCTTTGACGGTGTCGGTGGCCGCCAGGCAGGTGTAGGTCCCGTTTTCCTCGACCCGCAGGATCCTGGGCATGAAACCGATGTTGGTGGCGGTGATGCCACTCAGTTCCGGGGGCCTAGACCCGTACTTGGTTTCAACATAGTTTGCGAGGAACTGGGGGCCCGAACGGCCGCCCAGGGCGTACAGGTAGCCGCTTCGAGCGCTGATTTCCGCGCTGTATTGTTCGCCCAGTTTGTCAAGGCCGCAGTTTGGAAGGGTTCCCCGGGCCGAACCGTCGACCTTCCCGTCGCCCTCCGCCTTGAACAGGCTCGTGGCGCCGCCGTCGGCCGATATGGAGATCATATGGACGCGGTTGTCCTGGGCGTGCTTGAACACCGGCCCCACGGCGATCGTGTCGCGGGCGCTGGCCCCGCTGCCCTGCGACGTGCCCTCGGCGTCGAACATGGCGGGCAAGTCGGCCGCGCCGTTGAGGCCGGTGATGGCGGAGGGGTTGGTGAAAGCGCGCAGCCGAGAGGTCACCGCGTAACGGGGGTCGTTCGCGTTGGTGCCAGCCCCCTTGCCGGAGTTGATCTTGACCCAAAGCTGGTTCTTCGCGAACACGCCGTTCCAGGGCGGGCTTGGCGCCCAGTTGCCGGTGCGGGTGACCGCGTTGGCGGAGTTGGAGCTCATCCAACTCTGGGCCAGCGTCACCCCGCCCAAGGCGATCGCCCCTGCCGTCAGCAGGGCGACGGGCTTCACGGCTAAGCGCGGCAAACGCTTCAGGAAACCCGGACGGAAAGCGGAATTGGGCGCGGAAGAACCCAGTGTGGTCATTTAGCAGACTCCCTTGCACGTGCGGACCCAGGCGGTCATCGCCAGGGTTTGCCAAGGGCTTCGGGCCTGCGCGGCAAAGGGGGTGCCGGAGACGAATCCTTGGTCGCGCGAACCACAACCGTCCGGCACGAGTCCCCAAGAAACTTCGGGACAACGGAACAGGAGTGCTGAGGCTCACTGTTTCCCGCGTGCAAGGCGGTAGCGCACAGGAAATCGCGTCTACTGTATTGGGGTTTTGTGTCAGCCGCCGGCGAAATCACGTAGTAATACCTAGTTGGGCCCTTCCGCTCAGGGCATGGGCCTTGTTCGGGCGAATGCCATCCTACCGCCCGCGTTTCCCCTGATCATCCGGTTTGGCGACGGGCCGGGACGGAAGGCGAGCCAAATGTGACCACGACTTTAGTCCCAACTATCCCGCCAAAGTCCCCAGGCGAAGCGGACCGGCCGACGGGGCGCGTCCGCCTGAGCCGCAGCCGCCACCTGCGGAACAGGACCGCGACCGGGGCGGCGCGCTCCCAGCCGTGCCCCGCGCCAGGGCCGAAAGGCCCGAATCGAGCGGCCCATCCGCCCTAGCGTCTAGTGGGCGGCTCGGACTGCGAACCCGGCGACGCCCCATCCAATGTTCATGTCACAGAAAGAACTGATCACCCCATGGCCGTTCTGCACGAGTCCCTGATCCAAGTGTTCGACGAGGTCACAGCACGCAACCCCGGCGAAACCGAATTCCACCAAGCCGTTCGCGAGGTACTGGAAAGCCTCGCTCCGGTGGTGGCCAAACACCCCGAATACGCGGACGGCGAGGTGATCCGGCGCCTCTGCGAGCCCGAGCGTCAGATCATCTTCCGCGTGCCCTGGACCGACGACGCGGGCCACGTGCGGCTCAACCGCGGCTTCCGGGTCGAATTCAACTCCGCGCTCGGCCCGTACAAAGGCGGCCTACGTTTCCACCCGTCCGTTTACCTCGGCATCATCAAGTTCCTCGGCTTCGAGCAGATCTTCAAGAACGCGCTCACCGGCATGCCGATCGGCGGGGGCAAAGGCGGCAGCGACTTCGACCCCAAGGGCAGGTCGGACGCCGAGGTGATGCGCTTCTGCCAGTCCTTCATGACGGAGTTGTACCGCTACCTGGGCGAGCACACCGACGTGCCCGCCGGGGACATCGGCGTGGGCCAACGCGAGATCGGCTACCTGTTTGGACAGTACAAGCGGATCACCAACCGCTACGAATCGGGCACGTTCACGGGCAAGGGCCTGGGCTGGGGCGGCTCGCAGGTGCGGACCGAGGCCACCGGGTACGGCACCGTGTTCTTTGTGGGCGAGATGCTGGCCGCGACCAATGACTCCTTCGAAGACAAGCGGGTGGTGGTGTCAGGCTCGGGCAACGTGGCGATCTACGCCATTGAGCAGGTCCACAACCTGGGCGGCCGCGTGGTGGCCTGCTCCGACTCGGACGGCTACGTGGTGGACGAGGCGGGCATCGACCTCGACCTCCTGAAGGAGATCAAGGAAGGCCACCGGGGACGCGTCCTGGAGTACGCCGAGCGCCGCGGCGGCGGCGTCCGGCACATCCGCAACGGCTCGATTTGGCAGGTGCCCTGTCAGATCGCGTTGCCCTGCGCCACCCAAAATGAGCTGAACGGGGCGGACGCGCGGGCTTTGGCCGCGAACGGCTGCCGGATCGTGGCCGAGGGCGCCAACATGCCCTCCACCCCCGAGGCGATCAGCTTCTTTGGCGAGGCCGGCATCCGGTTCGCGCCCGGCAAGGCGGCGAACGCCGGCGGCGTGGCGACCAGCGCCCTCGAGATGCAGCAGAACGCCTCCCGCGACTCGTGGTCGTTCGACCACACCGAGGCGCGTCTGAGCCAGATCATGCGCTCCATCCACGATCGCTGCCTGGAGGTGGCCGAGACCTACGGCGTGCCGGGCGACTACGTGGCCGGCGCGAACATCGCCGGATTCACCCAGGTCGCGGACGCCATGCTGGCGTTCGGCCTGATCTAGCAGGCTGCCAACCGACTTTTCGGGATAGCTGCCCGATGCCGTCTGGTCACCAGACGGCATCGGGCGTCGTTTTTTGGACCGCCGGTTGGCGACCGGGCCGTCGCGGTCCTGGGCGCCGGCCGCCGTCTCACCACCGCGTCCGGCCCCCGGGCGGGGCCGCGCGCCGGACGAGGCGGTGATAGAACGGCGCGGTGAGGCTCACCAAATATCAGCATTCCTGCATGACTCTGGAGAAGAACGGGCAACTGTTGGTGATAGACCCCGGGGTCTACACCGAGGACCTGCCGGCCGACCTGCGCGGGGTGGTGGCGACGGTGGTGACCCACGAGCACCCCGACCACTTCGACCCTCCCCACCTGACCCGGTTGGCCCGTGCCAACCCTGGTATGCCGGTGATCACCGTGGCGGCCGTGGCGGATCAGCTGCCGCCCGGCGTGACCGGACAGGCGGTTGAATCCGGCGCCCAGGTCCAGGCCGGGCCTTACGCGCTGACTTTCTACGGCTCGACGCACGCGCAGGTGGCGCCGGGAATGCCAGCGGTGCCCTGCCTGGGGGTCATGGTGGACCAAAAGCTCGCCTACGCGGGGGACGCTTTCCCGGCCCCGCCCCAGCCGCCGACGGCGGTGGCGGTCCCGGTCGCGGGCGCCTGGCTGAGCGGCGAGGACGTGATCGAATACGTCCAAACGCTGCGGGCTGGCGTGGCGTTCCCGGTGCATGAGGCGCTCGCGTCCGAACGCGGGCTGAACTTGCTCAACGCCGCCGTGGCGGGCGCCGCCGAGGCCGCCAGCCTGCGGTGGCAAGTCCTGGCGCCCGGCGAGTCGATCGAGCTTTGAGGCGCTAAGGCAGCGAGGTGTTCAGGAGCATTATGCCAAGCGCAATCATCACGACCGCGCCGATCAGCGCCAGAGCGCCGATCGCGCGGACCAAGTCCGTGCTGCGGGTCCGCCGCAACGAGAATCCGGATGCGATGATGCTGATCGCGGAGATCGCGATGATGGCCCAGCCGTGGAACTGGGCGGTGCTGGCGACCGCGTCGATGTTGGGGCAGCCATCGCTGCAGGCCAGCACCTGGGCGTGGATCCGACCCCAGACCACCGCCGACACGGCCACCATGATCGCGGCGCACGCCGCCAGGCAGGCCTCCACAATCCACGAATGCGGGACGGCCGGAGCCTGAGGCCGCACGGTGGACGCCTGGGCCAGGCTGCGGTAGCCGGCCCTGGACGGCGACGCGAAGTCGACTGGCGCGCTGGTCGGCCACTGCGGCTGCGCGAACGCCGGCGCAGTGGCGCCGTAAGCCGGGAACGGCCCGAAAGCCTGGGGCATTGACGGCGCCGCCATCGGCTGGGCCATCGCCTGCATCATGGGTTGGGACATCGGCTGGGCCATTGGCTGCACCATGGGCGAGGGCATGGGCTGGGCCATCGCCTGGGGCATGGCCTGGATCATCGGCTGGCTCACCATCTGGCCCATCATTGGAACCGCCTGGACGCCGAAGGCGCCACCAGCCGCCATCGGCATGGCGGCAAGGCCCGATGGCTGCCACACCATAGCCATCTGACCGGTGGCGGGCGGCAAGACCATCGGCACGGGCGCCTGCACGAGCGGCGAATCCGGGGACGGCGCCGGACGGGGCAGCCGGTCTTGGGTTGGGCGGGCCTCAAGGCGGTTGCGAACCGCCCCGTATTCGCGGCCGCCCCCCTGGGGGGGCTGCGCGGCGCGCGGTTGCGTGGCGCGCGGCTGCACCACGGCCGCCACGGCCGCCTGAACCGCCGCTTGGGCGTCCGGCGACCCAGGACCGGTGGCGGGATGCGAAGCCTCGGGTTCGGCCGAGTCCGCCTCGGCCGAACCCACGTCGTAGACCAAGGCGCCGCAGTCGTTGCAGCTCACGTCGCCGCCCCAGGCTCGGTGGCACAGGCCACAGCGCAACGCGCCGTCCGGCACGTGCGCCGCGGTGGCCGTCTCCGGCGCGGCTGTGTATGAGGTGGCGCCGCCAGTCGGCGGATGGGTCTGGGCGACCGAGGTGAAGCTTGGCGCGGTCGACTGCAACAGCGTCTGCTCTAGAGCCAAATACTGCGGATTGCTTGTCATAATGACCACCCTGGGAACGGATCACTAATGGGGAAGTGCCAGTCACCCCCATTGTGCCACTAATTCTAAATGCCGCTGGACGCGCTTTCTTTCCCGACTGCGCAGAAACGCTGATTTCATTTCCGGCAATGTGGGGGCGGACCAAATTGAAGCGGCCGCCGCCAGCCCACGCGCGCGGGCTGCGGACGCGGCCCGCGTCCGGGCGGGGGCGCCTCAAGGGGTCAGCGCGCCCGTCCTGGGACCAGAATAAATGGCCTGGTCAGGCGCTATTGGGCTATTGAACAAGCCGGCCACGGTGACCAATTGAAAGCCCTTCGCCCGCAGTCCGGCGACAATTCCCGGCAGGGCGTCGATGGTCTCCGCCACCGTGTCATGCATCAGAATGATCGAACCGGGTTTCGGATCGTTAACGGCGTGCTCCAGGATCTTCGCCCCGTCGTGGCTGGACCAGTCCATGGTGTCCACGTCCCACAGGACGAAGATCTTGCCCGTGCAGCCGCGCAGGATGGCGTCACTCCAACTGCCGTAGGGCGGCCGCACAAAGGGCGACTCGAACCCGGACGCGTCGCGGATCGCCCGGGCGGTCCGGTCCGCGTCCGCGCAGGCTTGCTCAATCGAGACCTTCTTCATGTCGGTGTGATTCCACGAATGGCCGCCGACCAAATGGCCGTCCTCCACTTGGCGTTTGACGGAGTCGGGGCGGTTCGCGGAATTTTGGCCGGTGTTGAAGAAAGTCGCCTTGACGCCCAGTTCCGCGAGCTTGTCCAGCAAAGCCGTCGAATAGGCGGACGGACCGTCGTCGAACGTCAACGCGACGCAGGCGACCACCGCGCAGTCGACGCCCCCCGCCGGTGGCGGAGGGGGCGGAGGCGGCTCCGGGCTCGGCGTGGGCGGCTCCGCCTTGGCGACTTGCGGAGGGGGCGTGAAGCTGACGGTCTCACGCGGCGTCGCCTGCGCCACCGTGCCTTTGGCGGGCAGCATCGCCAAGAAAGAGACGAAACCCAGGCAGAGCACTCCAATGGCAAGGGCGATTGACGCCCGCCACGCTCTCCAGCTTTCCCCGCTGCCGCCAGAGCCCCGTTTCAAAATCGCGCTACTCCCTGCCTGCCACCGCTCAACCGCTACTGCCCGTGTCAAACCAATTGTCGCCGCTTAAAGCCATCGTTCCGTCATCCCTGACGGCATTTCTCGTATTTTGGTCCCCTTGCGGGGCGGCGGGACGGCCGCAGGCCGTCTCGGGGCCCCCGGACCCGCGTCCGCGAAGCCCGGCCGCGACCTTTACAGTGTTGGTGACGCGTGCGTCGCTCACCTAAGCTGACGCCCGGTGCCGCCACACGGCATCGTCCACCACAGGGGACCTATAAGGAGACCGCCAATGTCAAGAATCTACTCCGACGCTTCCGAAATCACGGGCAACACCCCGCTAGTCAAGATCAACCGTTTGGGCAAGAACTTGGCGCCCGGAGCGCAGGTGTTGGGCAAGCTGGAGTTCTACAACCCGGCTGGCAGCGTGAAAGACCGGATCGGCGTGGCCATAGTCGACGCCGCAGAGGCTGCCGGGGCGCTCAAACCCGGCGGGACTATCGTGGAGGGCACCAGCGGCAACACCGGAATCGCGCTGGCCTTCGTGGGCGCCGCCCGCGGCTACCATGTTGTGCTGACAATGCCGGAATCCATGTCCAAGGAGCGCCGAGCGCTGCTGCGGGCCTTCGGCGCCGAATTGGTCCTGACCCCCGCCTCGGAGGGCATGAAGGGCGCCGTCGCCGCCGCCGAGAAGATCGCCTCCGAGCGGCCCGGCGCGATCCTGGCCCGCCAGTTCGAGAACGAGGCCAACCCGGAAATCCACCGGCGCACCACGGCCGAGGAGATTTGGGCCGACACCGACGGCGCGGTCGACGTGGTTGTGGGCGGAGTGGGCACCGGCGGCACCATCACCGGTGTGGGCCAAGTCATCAAGGGCCGCAAGCCGTCCCTCAAGGTCATTGCCGTGGAACCCGCCGAGTCGCCGCTGCTGTCGGAAGGCACCGCCGGCCCGCACAAGATTCAGGGCATTGGCGCCAACTTTGTCCCCGACGTCTTGGACACCAACATCTACGACGAGGTCATTCGCATCGCCTCCGATGACGCCATCGCCACCGCGCGCGCCGCCGCCACCGAGGAAGGCCTCCTGGTGGGCATCTCCTCCGGCGCGGCCCTGGCCGCCGCGATCGAGTACGCCCAACGGCCTGAGGCCGCAGGCCAACTGATCGTCGCGATTGTGCCGGACTTCGGCGAGCGCTACCTCTCGACCGTCCTTTATTCCGACCTGCTCGATTCCTGACGTCTTCGGGCGGGCTGATAATAGGAGGCATGACCGCTTCCCAGTCCACCGTTTCGATCACAGGTTTGCGGCGGTTCGCGCGGGTGCTGCGCGACGATTTGGCGACCGCGCAGCGCCTCGACCCGGCCGCGCGCAACAAAATCGAGGTGGCGCTCGCCTATCCGGGCGTCCACGCCTTGTGGATTCACCGCCTGACCCACCGCATGTGGCGCGAGCCGTTGCTGCGGCTGCCCGCCCGCCTGATTTCGCAGTTGGCGCGTTTTGGGACCGGCGTTGAGATCCACCCCGGCGCGGTCTTGGGCGAACGTCTCTTCATTGACCACGGCATGGGCGTGGTCATCGGGGAAACCGCCGAGGTGGGCGATGACGTGCTGTTGTTCCACGGGGTCACGCTCGGCGGCCGCTCAATGGTCAAAGGCAAACGGCACCCGACGATCGGCGACCGGGTGACGATCGGCGCCGGCGCCAAAGTCTTGGGCCCCATCACCGTGGGCGACGACGCCCGGATCGGCGCCAACTCCGTGGTGGTCCACGACGTGCCCCCCGCCGGGGTCGTGGTGGGCGTGCCCGGCAAGGTCCGCCGGGTCAAGGCCCGCGAACAAGGCCTCTTGGAGGACGCGGCTCTTTGGATCTGACTCCGGCGCCCGGCGTCACCAAATGGTAACGCGCTGGTCCGGCGGCAGGTAGAGGGAGTCGCCCGGGGCCACGCCGAAAACGTCGTAGAAGGCGTCTAGGTTGCGGACCACGCCGTTGCACCGGAACTCCGGCGGCGAGTGCGGGTCGACCGCCAAGAGCATCGCCTCCTGCTGCGGCCGCGACTTCTGGCGCCATGACTGGGACCAGCCGTAGAAGAAGCGCTCCCCGGCGGTGAGGCCGTCGATCGCCGGCCCCTCGCTGAGGCCCGCGCGGTCCAACGCTATCCGGTAGGCGCGCCAGGCGATCGCCAGCCCGCCCAGGTCGCCGATGTTCTCGCCGATCGTCAGCGCCCCGTTGACGTGCGCCGGGCCATCCGGCAAGTCGAGGCTGAAAGCGTCGTATTGGGCGATCAACGCCTTGGTTCGCTCTTCGAAGGCTTGGCGGTCGGCGTCCGTCCACCAGTCGGTCAAGCGGCCCGCGCCGTCATACTTCGAGCCCTGGTCGTCAAACCCGTGCCCGATCTCATGTCCGATCACCGCGCCGATCCCGCCGTAGTTGGCGGCGTCCTCGGCCTGGGCGTCAAAGAAGGGCGGCTGCAGGATCGCGGCCGGGAACACGATCTCATTCAGGCCGGGGTTGTAGTAGGCGTTGACGGTCTGCGGGTTCATCAGCCACTCCGTCCGGTCCACCGGGCCGCCCAGTTTGCGCAGCTCCCGGTTGGTCTCATGGGCGGCCGCCGCCCTGACGTTGTTGAGGAGGTCGCCGGGTTCCAGGCGCAGGCCCGAATAGTCCCGCCATTTGTCGGGGTAGCCAATCTTGGGCGTGAAGGCCGCCAGTTTGGCCAGCGCCTTGGCTTTGGTCTCCTCCCCCAGCCAATCGAGTTCCTGGATGGACCGCCGGTAGGCCTCGATCAAGTCCGCCACCAGTTGGACCATGCGGGCCTTGTGGTCGGCCGGGAAATGCCGTTCGACGTAGAACCGCCCCACCAATTCGCCCAGGTAGCCGTCCACCAGCGACACTCCGCGCTTCCAGCGGTCCCGCAGTTGCTCCATGCCCTGCAAGGTCCGGCCGTTGAAGTCGAAGGCCGCCTCCACCAACTCCTCGTTCAGAAGCGACGCGCGGGCGGCGATCACCCTCCACACCGCCCAGGCCTTCCAGTCCGCGAGCGGCGTGTCCCGCCATGTCACCGCCATTTCGGTGACGTAGGAAGGCTCCATCAGGACGAGGGCGTCCCAGTTGGCGGAGCCGCCCACGGGGCCGTCGATCGCGCGGGCCCACTCCTCCCACGGGAAGCTCGGGGCCAGGGCGCGCAGGCCGTCGAAGCTGGTCGGGTTGTAGGTGGCGGTGGCGTCGCGGTCCTTGACCACGTCCCAGTGCGCCGACGCCAGGCATTCCTCCAACCTGTAAACGCGCTCCGCGAGCTCCGCCGGTTCGCGGTATGGGTGGGTCACCTCAAACAACTCGGGCAGATCCTTGCCGACCAGCGCGAACATCCGCGCTATGTGCTCGCGGTACGCCTCGCGGATGCGGGCGTGCTGGTCCTCGCGGTAGTAGGCCTCGTCTGGCAGACCAATCCCGCTTTGATGAAGGTTCAGCACGTAACGGTCCGGCGCGCCCGGATCGGTGTCGACGTACAGTCCGACCACATCGCCGATGCCGCTCCGAGACAGCCCGCCCAGCACCCGCGCCAACGCCTCGGGGCTTTGGGCGGACCCGAGCTGCCGCAGCTCGGGGAGCAGCGGACGGGCGCCGAGAGCCTCGACCCGGTCGGTGTCCATGAAGCTGCCGTACAAGGCTCCAACCAAGCTGTCGGGCGCTTGGTCTTCGATAATTTGCCTGGTCAGGAGCTCGGAGAGGTCGCGCAGCTCGCGGAACGCCCCGTCCGAGCCCCGGTCGGGCGGGATCACGAACGTCTCCAGCCAACGCCCGTTGACGTGACGGTACAGGTCGTCCTGCGGGCGGATGGAACGGTCGAAGTTGGCGGTGACGATGCCTGATTGAGCCATTCAGCCAGCCTAAGGCCCCTTGGGCGACCTCGCGGCGGCGGCGGGCCCGGCCCGCCCCGATTTGAACCTCATATCATGTTGGGATGCGCATCCACCTGGCCTCCGACCACGCCGGCTTCGAGTTGAAACGGGCCCTGCACGACCATTTGACGGACGCGGGCCACGCGGTTGTGGACCACGGCGCCTTCGACTACGACCCCGCAGACGACTATCCCTCGTTCTGCTTCGACGCCGGCCAGGCGGTGGCGGCCGACCCGGGTTCGCTCGGCGTGGTGATTGGCGGCTCCGGCAACGGCGAGCAGATCGCGGCCAACAAGGTCTTGGGGGTGCGCGCCGCCCTGACCTGGTCCGTCCGCACCGCGCGCCTGGCCCGCCAGCACAACGACGCCAACGTGGCGGGACTGGGCGCCCGCGAGCACACCATGGCGGAGGCGATCGCTATTGTCGAGGCTTTCATCGCGGAGCCCTTCTCCGGCGACGAGCGCCACCGGCGCCGCGTCATGAAAGTCGCCGAATACGAGACGTTGGCCCACCAGTAGGCTTCCCTGTAGCGGACCAGAGCCTGGGTGTTTTCGCACTTAGGCCCGCGAAGTGGGACAATCAGGCCCGTGAATCTGACTAGGACCGAAGCCGCCGCCCGCGCCAAGATCATCGCCAACCCGCACTACCGGATCGAACTGGACCTGAGGGGCGCCGGGCCGGTCTTCGACTCCCGGACCACCGTCAGTTTCGACGCCGCCAAAGCCGGCTCGACCAGCTTTATCGACCTGATCGCCCCCGAGGTGCGGACCGTGACCCTGAACGGGCGGCCCTTGGACCCGGCCGAGGTCTTCGCCGAAGACCGCGTGCGACTGGACGACCTGGCCGACCACAACGAGTTGGTGATCGAGGCCCGGTGCGCCTATTCGCACACCGGCGAGGGCCTCCACCGTTTCACCGACCCGGTTGACGGGCAAACATACCTGTACACGCAGTTTGAGCCCGCCGACGCCCGGCGGGTCTTCGCGGTCTTCGAGCAGCCCGACCTGAAAGGGATCTTCGAGCTGACCGTGTCCGCGCCCGAGAACTGGAAGGTGGTCTCCAACCAACCGGAGGCCGCCGCCGAGCCGGCTGCAGGCCAAGCCGAGGGCGGCGCTGGGGCCGAGGGCGAAAAGCCGCCACACGGGACCCTGCACCGGTTCGAGCCGACGCCCAAGCTGTCCTCCTACCTGATCGCGCTGATCGCCGGACCGTACGCGGAATGGCGGAGCGAGGTCGTCTCGACCGACGGGCGAGCCGTGCCGATGGCCCTTTACGCGCGGGCCTCCATGGGCGAACACGTCGACGCTGAAAACATCTTCGAAATCACGCGCCAAGGGTTCGGCTTCTACGAGCCGGCGTTCGGGCGGCCCTACCCGTTCGCCAAGTATGACCAGGTGTTCTGTCCCGAATACAACTTCGGGGCGATGGAGAACGCCGGGTTGGTGACCATCACCGAGTCCTACGTCTTTCGGTCCAAGCCGATCCGCTCGCGGGTGGAGCGCCGGGCGATCACGATCCTGCACGAACTGGCCCACATGTGGTTCGGGGACCTGGTGACGATGCGCTGGTGGAACGATCTGTGGCTGAACGAGTCGTTCGCCGAATTCGTCTCCCATCTGGCCGCCGTCGAGGCGACCGAATGGAAGGACGCCTGGACCACCTTCGCGTACTCGGAAAAGACCTGGGCTTACGCGCAAGACCAGCTGCCGACCACGCACCCCATCCTCGCGCCGATCGAAGACCTCGACGACGTGCACAACAACTTCGACGGCATCACCTATGCCAAGGGCGCCTCGGTCCTGCGCCAACTGGTCGCCTGGGTGGGCCAAGACGCCTTCCTGGCGGGGGTGCGCGCCTACTTCGCCAAGCACGCCTGGTCGAACACCACGCTGAACGACCTCCTGGTCGAACTGGAGGCCGCCTCCGGGCGCGACCTCGCCACCTGGGCGGACAGCTGGCTGAAAACTGCGGGCGTGAACACGATCTCGATCGACCCGGCCGGCGAACGGCTCCTTCAGACGGGCCAGGCCCCCTATCCGTCCTGGCGTCCGCAGCGAATCGCCTTGGGCGGGTATTCGCTGGTCGAGGCCGTGCCGGTCCGCTTCTGGGACACCGAGGTCGACCTGACGGGGCCCGCCACGGCGCTGCCGAAGCTGCGCCCCGCAGACCTGCTGCTGGTCAACGACCGCGACTTGGCCTACGCGAAGGTGCGCCTCGACGCCAATTCCCTCGACGTGGCGACCCAGGCCGTCGCCGAGCTGCCCGATCCGCTGGCCCGCTCCGTCATCTGGGGGCTCCTGTGGGACATGACCCGCGACGGCGAGTTCGGACCCCGTGCTTTCTTGGACCGCGTGCTTGGGGGCGTGGGCCGGGAGGCCAGTTCGACCGCGATGCGCCAACTGCTCGACGAACTCGGCATTGCGCTCACGTCCTTCGTGGCGCCCGAGTTCCGACGGGCCGCCACGGCCGATGCCGCCGACCGCCTTTGGACGTTAGCCCAGACCGCCGAGGGCGGCTCGGACGCCCAATTGCAGCTGGTCAAGGCTTTCGCGCGGCAGGCCGGCACGCCGTCGCAACTCGACCTGGTCGACGAGTTGGTGACCGGGTCGCGGTCGCTGACGGGTCTGGCGATCGACGTGGATTTGACCTGGGACTTGCTGGCGTCGCTGGTGGCGGGCGGACGGGCCGGCGAGGAGCGGATCGACCGGCAGCTTGAGGCGGACCGCACCTTGTCCGGGCTGGAGCAGGCCGCGCGGCTGCGCGCCACCTTGCCAACTCCCGAGGCGAAGGCCGCCGCCTGGCTGCGGGCGGTCGAGGACCCGGCCACGCCGAACGGCACCCAGCGGGCCATCATCGCCGGCTGGGGGCGCGTCTGGGACGCGGCCTTGCTGGAGCCCTTTGTCGAACCGTACTTCGCGGGATTGCCGCGCATCTGGCGCGATCGCTCGCCGGAGACCGCCACATCCATCGCCGCCGGGCTCTATCCAAGCCGGGCGGCGGACCTGGCCGGCGTGGACGTGATTGGCGCCACCGACCGGTTCCTGGCCGGGCCGGGCGGATCGGTGCCGCCGCTGCGGCGACTGGTCGAGGAGGGACGGGCCGGTGTGCTGCGGGCGCTCAACGCTCAAGCCAAGGACGCCGGCGAAACGCGCTGACCTAAGGAAACGCGGAAGGCAAGCACAGCCCCGCGGCTTGGTCGGTGGCCTTTTGGCACCCGCCAAGGATCGGGCCTCGTAAGCGCACACACCTCGGAACGGGGACGGCGCCTGGTGCTGGCGCGCCGGGCATGGCCGCCATCCCCGTTAATGGGTACCGTCCCCGTTTCTGTAGCCTGGACGAATGACTGCGTTGGCCGCTCCCGAATTCACCGATTCTTGGCCCGGATGGGCCCGCTTCCTGATGGGCACGCCGCTGCGGATCGTCATCATCCTGGTCGCGGCGTGGGTCGCCGCGGCGGTCCTGCACGCGGTCATTCGCCACATCGCCAAACGGGCGGCCCGGCTGCCGAGCCGGGGAGCGGCGGCCCGGGCGACGGCATCGGGCGCAGACGCCGCCTACCTGGCCTCCCGACGCGAGGCCCGGTTCATGACGTTGGCTTCGGTGTTCCGCTCCGCCTCGACCGTCGCCGTCTGGGTCTTGGCCATCTGCCTGGTCCTCGAATCCATCGGGGTCAATCCCGGGCTGATCGCCACCTCGGTCGGCGTGCTCGGCGTGGGTCTTGGCCTGGGCGCCCAAACCCTGGTCAAGGACATGCTGTCCGGCCTGTGGATGCTGATCGAGGACCAATACGGCCTGGGCGACCTGATCGACACGGGGGACGCCAAGGGCGTGGTCGAGTCGATGAGCCTTCGGATCACCACGCTCCGCGACGAATCAGGCGTGGTCTGGTATGTGCCAAACGGATCGATCACGCGGATCGGCAACCGGTCGCAGGCGACCCAGGCGGACGCTCAGGCCGGCGCGAGCTGACCAGGCACGCCTGCAGGCGGGGCGGGCTGTTTTAGCTCCGCCTCGATTCGTTGCGCCAGCTCAGGCGCTTCGGCGCCCACCACCACCTGGACCACATGCCCCGAAATGACCACGCCGAACGCGCCGCGCGCGTACAGACCCGCGACGTCCACCAGGGCCGGGTTGGCCACCTCGATCCGCAAACGGGTTGGGTGGACCGCCAAGTGGGTCACGTTTCGCGGCCCACCCAAGCATTCGAGCGTTCTAACCGCCAAAACGACCTGTTTTCCTCCACACCAGGGCGGCGTGGCTAACCAGATGGATAGGAGCAATGTGATGAGGGTAACACGCGAGGGGCTGCCCGTGGTTGGCGGAGGGTCTTAGTCGCGCCGCAAACGGCGATAGGTCACGCGGTGGGGGCGGGCCGCTTCAGGCCCCAGGCGGTCCACCTTGTTCGACTCGTATGCGGCAAAGTTGCCCTCGAACCAGAACCACCGGCTCGGGTCCTCGTCATTGCCCTCATAAGCGAGGATGTGGGTGGCCACGCGGTCGAGGAACCAGCGGTCGTGGGCGACCACCACCGCACAGCCGGGGAAGTCCAGCAGCGCGTTTTCGAGCGACGACAGGGTCTCCACGTCAAGGTCGTTGGTCGGTTCGTCCAGCAGCAGCAGGTTGCCGCCCTGTTTGAGCGTCATCGCCAGGTTGAGACGGTTGCGCTCGCCCCCCGACAGAACACCGGACGGCTTTTGCTGATCCGGCCCTTTGAACCCGAAAGCCGAGACGTAGGCGCGGGACGGCATTTCAACCTGCCCCACATGGATGTAGTCAAGGCCGTCCGAGACGACCTGCCAGACGGTCTTGTCCGGGTCTATCCCGCTCCGCCCTTGGTCGACGTAGGAGATTTTGACGGTCTCGCCGATCTTGAGTTCGCCCGCGTCAAGCGGTTCCAGCCCCACGATCGTCTTGAACAGGGTCGTCTTGCCGACGCCGTTTGGCCCGATCACGCCGACGATGCCGTTCTTCGGCAAAGAGAACGACAGCCCGTCGATCAGGACGCGGTCGCCGAAGCCTTTCCGCAGGTTGTTCGCCTCGAGGACGATCGAGCCGAGCCGGGGCCCCGGCGGGATTTGGATCTCGTCCAAGTCCAGTTTGCGGGTCCGCTCCGCTTCCGCCGCCATCTCCTCATAGCGCTGAAGCCGCGCCTTCGACTTCGCCTGGCGGCCCTTCGCGTTCTGGCGCACCCAGGCCAGCTCGTCAGCCAGGCGTTTGGCCAGCTTGGCGTCCTTTTGGCCCTGGATCTGCAGGCGCTCCTGCTTCTTTTCCAGGTAGACCGAGTAGTTGCCCTCATAGGCGTACGCCCGGCCGCGGTCGAGTTCGAGAATCCATTCGGCCACGTTGTCCAGGAAGTAGCGGTCGTGCGTCACCGCCAGCACCGCGCCGGGGTAGGCGGACAGGTGCTGTTCCAGCCATTGGACAGATTCGGCGTCCAGGTGGTTGGTCGGCTCGTCCAACAGCAGCAGGTCGGGCTGTTCGAGCAGCAGCTTGCACAGGGCGACCCGGCGCCGCTCGCCGCCGGACAATACCGAAGCCGGGGTGTCCGCCGGCGGGCAGCGCAAGGCGTCCATGGCCTGCTCAAGGCGCGCGTCCAAGTCCCAGGCGTTCGCGTGGTCAAGCGCTTCCTGAAGCTCCCCCAACTCCGGCAGCAGGCGGTCGTAGTCGGCTTCCGGGTCGGCGAGTTCTTCGCTGATCTGGTTGAACCGGTCCATCTTGGCCTTGATGGACGCCACCCCTTCTTCGACGTTGCCGAGCACGGTCTTCGTGTCGTCCAACGGCGGCTCCTGTTGGAGCATGCCGACGGAGAAGCCAGCCGTCAGGGTGGCTTCTCCGTTGGACGGGTGGTCAAGCCCGGCCATGATCTTCAGGACCGAGGACTTGCCGGCCCCGTTGGGGCCGACCACCCCGATTTTGGCGCCCGGGTAGAAGGCCAAGGTGACGTCATCCAAGATGACCTTGTCGCCATGGGCCTTGCGGGCGCGTTTCATCACGTAAATGAACTCAGGCACCGCACTAGGGTACCCTCGCCGCCTTCCGGCTCCGCCACGCCAGCAGGGCGACGCCGCCAAGGATCAGGCCCAAGGCGATCAGCGCCGCGAACCCCGCGCTCTGCGTGCCGGTGACCGGCAGCGCGGGCGGCGGCTGAGGCAACGGGTGGATCGGGGTGACCGTGCAGATCATCCCCTCGGCCGGGTCGCACGCTGGCGCTGCGCCCGCCTGTCGCGGATCGAACGGCGCCGAATCGTACGGCTCGGCGGCGGCGACCACGTAATTGTGAAACCACCAGTCGCCGGCCCGCGTCGCCTTGGCGCCGTAGGACACGGTGGCGGTCTCGCCCGGCCCCAGGGCGCCGGTGATCTCGAGCCGTTGCGCCTGGGGTGCCCAGGCCGCCGCGACCGCCTGGTTGTCCGCTGTTGGAAGGCCCTGCAACTCGCCGTCGTCCAGCACCCAGCCCAGCAGGTCGTGGTGATTGAGCTCAACGCTGGTTTGGCCCCGGTTCGCGAATGTGACGTTGAAGTTGGCGACTTCCCCCGGGCGGAGGCTGGCCACGTCCACGCTCTTGCCGACGGTCAACTCTTCGACCGGGGTGACGGTGCACAAGGGGTCGCCGTCCGCGCATTCGTCCGGGACGGTCTGGCCGGGGTCCGCGATCACGAAGTTGGCGAGAAGACTGTCGCCGCGGTCCGCGAACGGTTTGACGATCACCTGGTACGTGATGACGGCGGCTGTGCCGACCGGCGACGGGATGGTCCCGGCGACCGCGATGGTCTGGCCCGCCGGGTCGAACTGGGCCGTCAGGCCTTCGGCGTCAGACGCCGGTTCGCCCGCCAAGTCCGCGTCATCCAACACGCCAGCCAGATGGTCCATTACGTTCACGGTGGCGGGCGCGGCGCCCCGGTTGGTGAAGGTGAGGGCATAGGTGACGGCCTCACCTGGTTTGGCCATGTCCCGGTCGGCCGTCTTGACCACCTGGAAGTCCTCCACCAGGGTGACGGCGCAGGCTGGGTCCCCGTCCGTGCACCTCGGTTTGGCGGACGGGCCCGGCCCTGCGGGGGTGACGAAGTTCTCCAGCCGGTGGTCGGCTCGGTCCGCTGACTGGTTGACCAGCACCTGGTAGACGATTCTCGCCGCTGTCCCGACCGGGGCGGGTATTGTCCCGGCCACCTTGATGGATTGGGCGGTCCGGTCGAATACGGCGGTCAGGCCGGGGGTGTCTGAGACCGGCGGCCCTGCCAAGGTCGCGTCGTCAAGCACCCATCTGAGGGAGTCGAGGACGTCAACGGTGGCGGGAGCGGCGCCTCGGTTGGTGAACGCAAGCGTGTAGGTGACGACCTCGCCGGGTTTGGCGACTTGTTTGTCAGCGGTCTTCACCACCCCGTATTCGCCGACCGGGGTGTCGGTGCAGGTCCCGGCCGCCAGCCGGGCGCAGTTCGGGATGTCGTCTTCGGGGATGTCCGGCCGGCCCGGCGCGGCCGGGTCGCGGGGCGCGATGACGTTGACCAGCCGGTGGTCGCCGCGTCCCTGGAACGGTTTCACCTTGACCTGATAGGAGACGTTCGCCTCCTCCCCGGCCGCGAGCTGCCCCGTGATGGCCGCGGTCAACGCCAGGCGGTCGTAGGCGGCCGTCACGTGGGCGTTGTCCGAGGCGGGGGCCTTGACCATGGTCGCGTCGTCCGCCAGCCACCGTGTCAGGTCCACAAGATCCACCGCCACTGGGGCGCTGCCGACCGACGCCAGTTTGACGTTGTAGTCCACCGTTTGGAACGGTTTCGCGAGCGGCGGGTCCGCTGTCTTCGCAACGGCCAGGTCGCGGACCAGATTCGTGGTGCACGGGCGTCCCAACTCCGCGCCGCAGGTCGGCCGGGCGGTCGGGATCACGGTCCTGGGGCAGGGGCTGTTCGGGTCGGCGCCGCAGACCTGGTCCGGGTAGACGACGTTCGTCAAGACCTGGTCCCCGCGGTGCTCGCGGTCGCGGACCGTGGCCTGGTAGGTGACGCGGGCGGCCGCCCCGACTTCCAGCACGCCCGAGATCGCCACGGCCTGCCCCTCCATCACGGCTTTGACCGGCGCGTAGTCCGAGGCCAGGCCGGTCACGTCCGCGTCATCCAACACCCATTCCAGGTGGTCGTGTTCCGCGATCCGGGCCGGAACCGCGCCGGTGTTCGTGAACGTGACCGTGTAGCGGATGGGCTCGCCCGCATGGGGCGGCAAGCCGGAATCCGTGTTCGAGGTTTTCGCGACCGTGTAGGACGTCACCGGGGTGGACGTGCACAGCGGGTCGTCCGCCCGGCACTCCCCCGACCCCGGCCCAATCCTGTTCACCAGGACGCTGTCGGCCCGGCCCTGCGCCTTCACCTTCACCTGGTATGTGACTTTCGCCGACGCGCCGGCCTTCAGAGTCCCGGCGATCGACAGCACCCGCGCCGCCGGGTCGAAGCCGACGGCGATCGCGGGGTCGGTGGATTTGACCGACCCGGACACCAAGTCCGCGTCGTCGAGCACCCCGGCCAAATGGTCGACCAGGTTCACGGGGGCGCCCGCCCGCCCGCGGGTGTTCCACAGGTCGACGGTGAATGTCGCAACCTGGCCCGGCCGCGCCACCTCCGCGTCCACCGACTTGGCGACGTGGAGGTCCGAGCCGGGCGTTTGGGTGGACACTCTTTCGCCGGGGGTCTGGTCAATCACGTCGACCGGGCGGATCCAGGCTGTGTTCTCAAGCAGCAAGTCCGAGGCCTCCCCCGAGACGTGCGGGTCGTAGGCGACCGTGTAGGTGATCTTCGCCGACGCGCCGACCCCCAATGGACCGGACCACGCGATCCGCTTGGCGGCCGGTTCCCAGGCGGCGGTCCCGGCGGTGGCTTTCAAGGTGGCCGGGTCGAACGCCGCGTCGTCCAGCACGCCGGACAGATCGTCATAGGCGACGGCCGGGTCGGAGGCGGTGAACCCAGCCTTGCCGACGTTGGCCACCGTGACCGTGTAGGAGGCGGTGTGGCCCTTGGCGTGCAGCCCAGTGGTTTCAACGGTCTTTTCGATCGACAGCCCCGGCAGCGGGACGGTGTTCGACACGGGGGTTTTGCCGCAGTAGGTGTTCACGTCCGCCGCCCCGGCCGGGCAACCGGTGATGGACGCCTGGTTCGTGCGGGACGCCTCGAATCCGGGCTCCACCGTCAGTTTGTACGTGATCGTGGCGGTCTCGCCCGCCTTCAACGGCCCCCGCCAAGTCATCTTCCCGCCCGCCGCGCTTGCCGACGCCTGCGACGGGGAAGAGCCCTTGTCATATGCCGTGGACGCGTACGCCCATCCCGAAGTGTGCGCGGGCAGCACGTCGGTCACCGTCAACGGGTCGGACACGCCGAACCCCAGCCGCTCCTGGCGTTCCGCCGCCAAACCCGCCGCGTTCGACGTGTTTTTCACCTTCACCGTGTACGCGATGGTCCGCGCCAGCGGGTTCCCGGCGGGCGGGTTCAGCGCACCCGTTTTCGACACCATCTGGGCGGCGCGCCGGTACAGGCCCACCGGGTCGGACCGCAGCGCGACGTCTTTCGACAAGTCGTTCCACACCCCGAACTGGACGGTCGCGTTGTTCCCCCAGCACGAGTCCTGTAGCCACGTCCAATCCGGCCACGGCGGGTCGGAGTTCGGATAGGACGGGTCGTAGCACACCCACGCGTGTTTGAAACCCTGCGTGGACACCCCCGCCGCCGGAGTTTTCACATCCGCCGAACCCGCCCGCAATGACGCCACCGGGTTTGTCCCCAGCCTGAGCCCGGTCGACAACACCTCCGAGTCGTCCCAATGCACCAAAGGCCACACCGGGGCGCCGCCGTTCCTGGCCACCGCGTAGCCCGCCAACTGCCTCACCTGCACCCCGCCGGCCAGCCTCTCGGCGTCGGAGAACGTCTGGTAATACTCATCGCCCTTGAGCAACTGCACCGCCACGCCCACATAGTCCGCGACGACGGCGTTCCCGCCCGCGTCTTTGCCGTCCCACGACCACGACACGTCCCCCGCCGCCAAGGGCTTCTGACCGGTCTCCACCACGTCGCCGGGATCCGCGTACGACCCGTTCCCGTTCACGTCGACCATGACTTGGTACTCGCCTCTGAACCCGGCTATCCCCAACGTTCCCGACGCGCCCTGATACGGCGCGCCGGCGGGCGCGGCGTGGTCGACCGCCAGCTTCGGCTGCGGCTTGTCCGGCACCCGGTAAACCGGTTTGACGAACCCCTCCTGTCCGGAATGCCCCCAATAGTCCGCCCGCTCCGGCAAGTCCGCCGCCGGCGGGTCGAAGAACAAGTTAAACTGCCGGTCGCATTCGGGCACCGGGGTGAACACTCCCCCGCCCGTCAGCCCCAGCTGGGCGGCGGGCGGGTCCAACAGCCTGGAACGGCGCAACGGCACGCAGCCGTCCTTCAGGTACAGGCCCAACCCGTCCGCGACGAACCCCGAGTTGATCCCGTCATACCCCCGCACAGCGGTCTCGAACACGGCGCCGTCATCCGCGACCACGTAAACCTCGAAATCCACCGACAACGCCGCAGGCCGCGTTTGGGCGCCCCCGAAACCCTTCGCCCACACGCGGCCCGGCACATGCGCCCCGCCCGCCAACACCCGCAACTGTTGGCGGTAAACCCAGGACTGCGAGGGCGGGGTGTTCAGTCCCACCACCTGGGCTTTCCACACCCCGGCCTCCCCCGAGGCGGAGACCGATCCGGACACGCCGTGCCCGGACACCACCGTCGACCCAGCCAAGCCCCCGGACGGCCGGTAAAGCTCCAAACGCACCTCCGGGGTGCCGCCCCACGTGGCATATGACCACTCCAACTCCGAGACCGCCAACTGCACCACCTCGCTGGAGTTTCTCACATACACGTAGAACACGTCATGGGCGTCGCCGCCGCCCGAAGAGCCCCAACCGGCCATGCCCACATAACCGTCCGACGCCGCCTCCGCCGGCTCCCCGCCGGCCACCCCGGACACCAACCCCGCCAACGCCAAAGCCACCGCCGCCAAGGCCGCCATCAGGCGACTGAGTTTGCGAAACGCCGGGCTCAGGGCGTGTTTGGCCGGACCCGGCCACCGGCGGAGCGTCTGGGCTCCAGGTTGTTGAGATTCTCGCGCCGCCGGCGAGCCGGCGCGCATGCTGGTTGCGATTTGCATGGTTGGTCTTCCTGTGATTCGGAGGATTCAAAGAGAACACGGAGCGCTTGCCGCCAGGCTCGGCGCCAACGCGGGGCCATGGCGGATGGCGCCACTGCGTTCAAACCCGCGAACGGCGGTCCTTTCGCGTCGCGGCTCGGCGCGGGCGTCGGGGATCACGCCCGCCCAGCCGGGGGACGTGAGCCCTTTTGGGAGCTAGACCGCGCTGGGCTCGGCCGGGGCCTCGGCGCCAGCGGCCGCGTCGGCCAGTCCGAACGCCCGCTCAACATCCCCGGGATCCTCAAAGCTGGCGAGTTCGTCGCCGTCAGGCGGGAGGTCCGGCAAGTCCTGATCGGATGGCGCCTGGGCGTTTGGGACGGCCGCGTTGCCCGGCGCCGGATCCTGAGCCCCAAGCGCGGCGCCCGCCGGGGCACCGGCCGGCGCCTCGGCCGAACGGCGGCTCCAACCGGCCTTTCCCCAGCGCAGATTGTGCCCAATCGACCTGGCGGTTATCTGCATCGATGTGCGTTCCCGGCCGTCGCGGTCCGTCCAGAAATGCTGAGACAGACGGCCGGTGACAATCACCGCGTCGCCGTGTTTGACGGACAGCAAGACGTTCTCAGCCAGGTCTTTCTGGCTGACTTTGACGTCAAACCAGGTGGTCGGCGCGTCACGCCGTTCACCCTGCGAGTCCCACCACCAAGCGGTCGAACCCACTCTGAAGGTCACCCAAGTCGAGTCTTCGCGGCCGTAGTGCTGCGGGGGGCGGGCCACCCATCCCTCAACCGTCAGCGTGATCTCATTGTTCATTTGCAGTGCTCCTTAGGTCGATCAGGGAGCGGCCCACCCCGCGCCGGCATAGAGCCTCCGGCGAACTCGCGTTCGTCCTCCCGAAGGCCTCGCCAAAATGGTGTCCCCGATCCGCGCCGCGGATCGGCCAGAAACACAACGCCTGTGGATAACCCTCTAACTCGCGGGCGGACGGGCCGCCGCTTCGGCCAGAACCGAGATCTCCGCCAACTGATCGGCCAGAGCGCGGCGGTCGTCCAACACCTGCTTGGTCGGCCGCGCCATGGTGCGGTCGACCACTGACCGCACGGCCGCGCGAACTGAATCCTCCAAAGCGGCGCGCCGCTGGCGTTCGACCTTCGCCGGGCGCAGCAGCCGGGACCAGAAGCCGCCCGGCGGGGGCGCCTTGACCGGCTCCAACGCCTGCGCCAGGCGCGCCGTCACGTTCTGCGCGGACGCCAGCGAATAGCTCACCGCCATGGCCCATTGGTCCGGCAGGGCATAAGTGGCCTCAGCCGCCCAGGCGCTGGCCGCCTGGCGCACCTCGTCAACTCCGGGCGCCGCCGGATCGGCGATCCCCTCCCGCCCAATCACCTGCTCCACCAGGGACTGGACGACCTGCGCCTCGGCCTTGCCGAGCCAGTCCGAATCGCCAGCCGGATCAACCCTGATGCGTCCCTCTGGATCCGCCAGTTGGGTCGCGGCGGCGAACTGGGAGGCCGCAGCCGCCAAGTCGGCCGCCGTGCGCAGCATCGCCATGGTCCGGTGGGCCGTGCGCTCCATCAACTGGGAGCGCAGCGCGTCGATCCCCGCGCCCGTGACAGCCGAGGTGAGCGCCACCACCGGGTCGGTCAAGCCGTCCTCGACCAGCAGCTTCGTCAGCCCCTGGGCGATCGCTTCGGCGTCGGCTGGGCTGACCGTGTCGATTTGGTTCGCCACCACGATCGCCTCCCGCCCCTGATGGGCTTTGGCCGTGGCGACGAAACGCTGGTGAAGCACCGGATCGGCGTACTTTTGCGGATCGGTCACCCAGATCAGCACGTCCGCCAGCGGCAGGGCGCGCTCCGCGATCAGGTGGTTGGCCTCCGAGGCAGAGTCGTAATCCGGCAGGTCCAGCAGGATCATGCCCCGCAGTTCGCCGATATGCGACTCAAGGACCGAGTCGCGTTTGATCCACGCCCCGCGTTCCACGCCCAGCCATTCCAGCAGCTCCTCCGCGCCGGTCCCCCAAACGCAGGCCGTCGCCTTCGAAGTGGTCGGCCGAACCACGCCCACCTCGGAGAACGCCATTTCCGCGATCGCGTTGAACAGAGAAGACTTGCCCGAACCGGTCCCTCCGCTGATCGCCACGATGGTGTGGTCAACCCCGCGGTCGAGGCGTTCGGTGAGCAACTCGGCCACCGCCAGAGCCTCCAAGGACGGGCCCTCCTCCAGCCGCCGCGCGCTCAGCGCGGCCGCCTCACGCAGTTGGCCTATCCCGCCGCGCAGCCCTTCGATCTGATCATCCGTCATTGGTCCACCTGCTTCGCTGCAAAGGCCAGCCGGTCCGCCGCCCAGGCCACAGTTTCCGATGCCGTCCGATCAACTTTCGCCACCGCATCGGCGAAGACGGCCAAAGCGAGCCGCACCGCGCTTTCCCGCGCCTCGCGCAAGTCCTCGCGCGCCCCTTCGGCCAACCCCGGGGCCTTGTCCCGGGCCAGCCTGCCGAGCAGATCGGCGGGCCCCTCCGCCCCCAACGCGGCGGCCTGGACCAAGGAGACCAGGCCCGAGCGGCCCAGCGCGTCGGCCGCCCGTCCCACCGCCACGTCCTCCGACTTGCGCACACGGGCGCCCACCGCCTGGGTCCACAGGCCATAACCGGCGCTGCCGGCCAGATCGCCCGTCAACTCGGTTTGGTCCAGCCCCTCCCGAGTCAACAACGTGCGCGTGCCCTCGGGCACGTCCTCCCCCTGCCAAGCCGACACCATGGCCGCCCGAGCGTCGGTCATCGTCTGACGGAAACCGGGCCCAACGGCATCGGACACCGCCCGGCCCAACGCGGCCAACCCGGCCGCCCACCGTTTCCGCTGGGCGGGGGTGGTTTCCTGGCCAATTTCGACATGGCTGAGCGCGCCGTCGGGGCCCAACTGGTCGAGCCACGCCTCCGTCAGGCGGGCGTCCGGCGATCCGGGCGAGAAATCGGCCGCCGCCTCCATCGCCTGGGCCAACCGCGCTTCGGTGGCCGAACGCAACAAGTCGACCGAGGCCTCGTGGACGCGCTGCGCATTAGCCAACTCCGCCGTTTGCGCGGCCAGACCGGCCAAGGCGACGCGCAAGTCCGGGCTGTCGGCCTGACGCTCGGGGATGGGGAACCGCTCCTCAAGCCACGCCCGCAGGTCGGCCACGCGGTCCGGCGGGAGCGTCTCCGGCGCGCCGGGCAGCTCCGGGATTCCGAACAGGGCGATCCGCTCCAGACGCGCCTTCGCCAACCGCTCCCTCACATCCGCCTCGATGACCGGCCAAACGCCCTCCGGCAGGCGGTTCACCACCAACGCGACCGGCTCCGACTGGTCGGCCAGGCTCGCCAGCAGGTCCCAAACGAGCGAATCCCCGTAGCGCAACGCGGACGTCACCGCCAGCCAGGCCGACATGGGCACGTCGGGCTGGGCCTTGAGCGCGTCGTTGCCGACCGCGAACGGGTCCCCGCAATCGAGGACCGCCCAGGTCAGGGGCGCGTCCCAGACCGCGTGGGGGGTGGCCTCCGACCGGACGCGGTGGTCGCCCTGAAGCGCCATGGTGTCCGGGTGGGCCAGCAACTGTGGATAGGAGGTGGTCGGCCGAAGCGCGCTCACCGCGCTGAACGAACCGCCGATCAAAGTGTTGGCCAAGACTGACTTGCCCACCCCGGTGGGCCCCGCCACGGCGATCAAGGCCGGTTCGCCCACGGCGTCCAAAGCCGGAATGACCGTCTTGTCGAGTTCGGCCGCCAAAGCGGCGCGCTTGGCTTCGGCGCGGGCGGAGGCGGGCGCGGGGAAGGGGAACTCGACTCCGTCCAGCGCTTCCCGCAAAATGCCCACCAACTCGCGGGAAGTGTGGGCCACGGACCGACTTTGCATGCTACATACCTTCTTACGTCCGAGCCTTTTACACAAACCGCTGGGCGCGCCTTGTCTCGGATTTCAGACGGGCCGTACCACATTCTGGGCAGTTCTGGGCCTTCGGGCCCCTCTGGCCGGGTTCCCCCCGGGGTGCCCCAAGGGGAGCCTATTCAAACCTTGCCCCGTGCGCTGAGGCGTTGTATCCGTGCCGGTCCGGCGTGCGGCATGGTGTTCGACCGACTCATTGAGCGCGCCGTCGCCGCCGACCCACTCACTTACCGCGACCTCGTCCGGGTCGCGGCGCCGAAGGCCACCCGCCGCGCCGGGCACCGTCCTCGGCGTCGGCCACGTCTTCGGCCGAACCTGGCCTGGGCGGGGTCGTCAAAGTCAGGACGGGACCGTCGCCCGCTTTTCACCGCCGAGGGTCCGCTTTGTCGACGATCACGAAATCGGGACAGGCCGCGTCACGCAATCGGAACAGGGCAGCGTTCATCCAGCCGGGGCCGGGATCTTGCCGTCAGACCGGAGGTTGCGCCCCTTCCTGGCTGGTCCTGTCGTGCGCTGGTGGATCTGCGCTGACCAGATCAAGGACGGCCGTCGGGGCAGTTTCCGTGGGCAATTTGCGGATGCGTCGCCAAGTGGCGATAAGGCCTCCCGACTGCGCTGGATCTGGTGTCCCGATTACATGACGCAGGGTGTCCCGATTCCTTGACGTTCGACAGCCGCGCCTCCGCCGCCGACGCTGTCGCTGTCTCGGTCCACGAGGTCGAGGGCCTTCAAGCCGGGTATTCGCTGGATTGGGCGCCGAACAGGCCCGGGAAGCTGACGGTCGCGTTCGATGTGGTCAATACCGGCAACGCCCGCCTGGAGGTGTCCGGGTCGCCGCGGCGGAGAAGGAGGTGGCGTGGCCCGACGGCGCGGAGCAAACCGTCAAACTGCTGCCGGGCTCGGTCCGCCGCGTCGAGGTCGTCGTGCCGCGCGTTTGGCCCACGGTCAGGGTCAAGGCCGCAGTCGAGGCGAAACCCGAGGTGGTGTCCACCGCCTCGGGCGGCGGGGCGCCTCAGATGGCGCCGGTGGCGGCGGAGGTTTCGGTGTGGGCTTGGCCGTGGCCTCAACTGGTCGCGCTGGCGGGCGCGACCTTGCTGGTCGGCGCGGCGTTGGGGGCCGGGTCAGGTCGCGGCGGAGGGCGAGGGCCGAGCCGTGTCGGCGCGGCTGGTGCTCACGGCGTTGCTGCGGCACGCGGTTCGGGTGGCGATGCCTTGAGCTAGCTGATTCTTGTTCGCGCTGGTCAGCTTTGGTGGTTGTGCGTGCGCCGGCGTGCGGCACCTAGGCCGACCATCGCCAATCCGGCCGCGATCAGGCCGAGGGCGAGTCGGCCTTCGGGTCCAACCCGCGTGAAGTCGGCCCCCGTCGGGGCCAAGGTCGGGCCGCTGCTGGTTGGGGGCAGCGTGGTCGGGGTCGGGCCGCTGCTGGTCGGGGGAGGGGTGGTCGACTCGGTGGTCGGCACTTCATAGATTGCCCAGACTGTGACGGATTGGCCGAACGTCACGACAGTGAAAGGATTGCCGCCATGCATCATCGCTGGCCAGGCACCCTCTCCGCCAACTCCCCAGCCGAGGTATTCGTAGACCGCCCCGCTCTCGTACTCGGAGCAGGTCGCCGCGACGGCCACTGTCAACTCGAAGCCACTGTAAACGAATACGGTTGCAATGTCCTCGTCAATGACTTGGTAATTCGCCCATTCGCCCAATTCGTCCCGGTTTGTCAATTCAGGCAGGCAATTCTCCAAGCCAAGAAACTCGACGAGCGGGGTGCGATCGCTGGTGGCGCGGACCGCCACTTGGAAGAGCGGCCCGTGCTCGGCCTCGCCGAGCCACTGACCGGAGCCATGGATGACCGACCAGCGCAAGTAGAAGTGGCCTTCGCGGTTGTCAACCAAGCCGTCGTTGACAAAGTCGTCATCGTTGACATGGGTGGAAGGGATTTCGGTGCCGTCGAAGCCGCCCGCGAGCGTGATCGTCCCCTGGTTGATGATCTCGCCGGAGCTGCGGATTCCGCCACGCAAGAGCGAGATGGCTCCGCCCACCCGGACCTCAATTAGGCCCGGGTTGTCCAGCGGATTCCCGTTCTTGACGAGGGTCGCGCCATCGTCGACCACGAGCACGCCGCGATTGACAATGTCAGGCACAAGCTCGGTTTCGGTTTGGACGACAATGGTGCCCTGGTTGTCGATCTGAGCGCCGCTGGCGATGGACGCGCCCGGGCCCAAGGTCAGCGTTACGCCCGCGTTGACCACGAGCTTGGTGTCACGGGGCAGGCTCCACTGTTCGGCCAGGACGAGGTCCCGGGTCACGGCATAGTCGGGGCCAAGGCACTCCAGACCGACGGGGCATGGCGTGTCGCTTGCGCCCTCGGCGCTGGCGGCCGATGCCGCAAGCGCCACCCCGGCACCGGCCGCTGCGAAGGCGACCGCGCCAGCAAGAGACCGGCGGAAAAACTCGGCATAGGACTTGGTTCTAGACATACCCACACTCCGAGGTTGGTGGCGAATAGCGGCCCGACTTTAGGTCGTTGCGGCAATGATACGCGCCCGCCGCCGATTCGGCCGCCATCACGCGGGCACCTGACTGATTTTGAGGCACATTGCGCCCAGGCGCAATTACTGGGCCGCCGGGCAAAACGGTTGTTATGCGGGTACTGGTGGCGCCCCCGAGAGCGGCGCCCCCGAGAGGATTCGAACCTCCGGCCAGCTGCTTAGAAGGCAGTTGCTCTATCCACTGAGCTACGGGGGCCAGGCGTCCCCAGCCTACGCCAAGCCGCGATGTAGGCTGGGCCGGTGAGTGTTCCGGAGAACGGCGTGGCCGACCCGATCGTTTGGGCCGACTGCGAGATGACAGGCCTTGACCTGGTGAAAGACGCCCTGATCGAAATCGCGGTGATCGTCACCGATTCCGACCTGCAGCCGTTGGGCGAGGGGATCGACATCATCATCAAGCCGCCCGCCCAGGCCCTCGACCAGATGAGCGACTTTGTGCGGCAGATGCACACCGCCTCCGGATTGCTGGAGCAGTTGGCGGACGGGGTCACGCTGGCCGAGGCCCAAGCCCAAGTGATGGACTACGTGCGGCTGCACGTCCCGCAAGAGGGCAAGGCGCCCCTCGCGGGGAACTCGGTCAGCACCGACCGGGGCTTCATCGACCGCGACCTGCCCGCACTGGGCGGCTACCTGCATTACCGGAACATCGACGTGTCGTCCGTCAAAGAGTTGGCCCGGCGGTGGTACCCGCGTCTGTACTTCGCCGCCCCCGAGAAGCTGGGCGGACACCGGGCGCTGGCGGACATCCACGAGTCGATCAACGAATTGCGGTACTACCGCGCGACCATGTTCGTCGAAGACCCGGGTCCCGACTCCGACACCGCGCGCGCCGCGGCCCTGGCCGTGCAAGAGGCCGCCGCAGGCGGCCCCCCGCCCGCTCTTTAGGCCGGTTGCCCCAACTCAGCCGTTCGCCGAGGGGGCCGACGGCGGAAACGGGGGCACGGCATCGGGCGACGGGGTTTGGCCGTAGGACCGCAACGCGCCCCGGGCGGGCTGGACGAACGGCGGCGGGACCTCCCAACCTGTGCCGGGCCAGGGATCCGGCGCGGCCGGGCGGGACGGGGTCTCCGGACCGCTCGCCCGTCCGCCCCCCGAACCGGGCGAAAAGTGGACCGGCTGCGGGGCGTTCCAGGCGACCGGGTAAGGCTGGGGCCACTCCGGGGCTGCGGTTTCGGGCGGGTCTGGTGCCTTTAGGGCGCGGCGCGACTGGATCAGACTGCGCGCGCCCGCCCCCATGAAAGCCAGGCCGAACAGGGCGAACAAGCACCCGCCGACCAAGTGCGCGATGCTGTTGGCGGCCGCCTTGATCTGCTCCTTTGAGCCCACCCTGATCTCCTCGGGGCGCTCGGGGTTGTAGACGATCACGGTCGGTTGGCCTTCGGGGAACTCCCGCTCAACCCCTTCGGCGATGACCAAGTCGCTTGTCCCGGAGCGCTGCACCTCCGCGTACCCGTCCACCTTGGCGTCCTCGATCCAAAACGTCAGCGACAGGCGAAAGGTGACGGTGAACGTGTCGTCGTCTTCCGAAGGCGACGTCCAGTTCACCGCCCGCAAGTCGGAGACGACCGCCTGCGTCTCCGCCCAGGTGTCGAGGGTCGTGGAGGCGAACTCGCGCTCGTCCGCCCACCGCACGGCAATGAACACGCCGACCGCCACGAACACGGCGGCCACCAGCATGAAAAGGACGGCGCCGGACGCCCCCGCGCCCCTGCGCCGAAGAGCCGCCATGGCCTGTCGCCTCCCTCGCCTGATTGGTCTATATGGGGATACCCCGTTGGGCTTGTGGTTGGTCGCAACACTACTCCCCGGCCTCGCCCCCCAGTAGGATAGGATGCTCTGCGTCCCGGGCGGCCGAATTCGCGCCCGGCCGGGGCATGGTGGCTATAGCTCAGTTGGTAGAGCACCAGATTGTGGTTCTGGGGGTCGCCGGTTCAAGCCCGGTTAGCCACCCCACACGGGGCAAGTTCACACGGCTGCCCGTCTGAACCGCCCTCTTGTTTGCCCGTTCTGGCTGGTTCGCCATCCGTCCGGTGTCCCCGTTCGACCGGTCGCAAAGGGCCCGTGATGATGAGCCTGGAGCGGCGCAGACCGCGGCGGACGGTTCCTTTCGAAGGCTCCTCAACGTTCTCCGACGCGGAGGCGGGCATCACGCCGGCCCACTGGAGCGCCAGGTGGAACTGCACGTCATCGGCCCGGTTGACAGCAAACCGGCCCAACCCCCGGCTCTGCGCTGGAACCAGCCCTAGACCGCCGGCAAGTCTCGCTGAACAGTCTGGATGGGAGGTCCCAGCGGGGCGACGCTGACGGTGCGCAACCTGCCTGAAGAGACGCGCCAGGAGTTGGCGGCCCGAGCGCGCGCCGCCCGGCTCTAGGAGCCGGTGAGCTTCGGGTGATCCCGCTTTGCACCAACGAGGTGTCCGAGCCGCTCAAGGCCGGCGGCGCGATGGTCTCCATCGACGCGTCACGGAGGAGGTCTTCCCGCAGTTCGCCGGCCGCGTCTTGGCCTTCGACGGGGAGGCCGCGCGCGCCAACGCCACCCTGCGAGACGCCGCCCGCGCAGTTGGCCGCCCAGTCCCAAAGACCGACAGCTTCATCGCGGCCGTTGCCGTGTCCCGCGGGCTCGCCCTGGCCACCCGGAACACGAAGCAACTCGCGGCGACCGACCTCCAACCCGTCAACCCCTGACGCTGAGCACCGGAAGAGACACGGCCCTTGCCGTCCGAACGCGTGGCCGGACGGCATCGGACAACCCTGCGCAGGTCGGGAGCAGCACGGGCCGCTGTCGGACCGCCTGGCGTCGGCGCGGGCTACGGCGTGGAAGCCTGCGAAACCCGCTCAACGGGGGCGTGCTGTCTGGCCCGGCAAGTCCGTGTTTTCGCGGCGTCTCGGCCAAGCTCTCCGCCTTCCCGTGATCGAACTGGACAAGCTTTTCTGGGGACCTGACCTTCAGCCCACGCCACCAGGCGAATGGCAAGCCATCCAGCGAGACGCTGCCGCCGGGCCTTGCTGGGTCATCGACGGCGACCTCGGCCCCCGCGACAGCCACCTTGTGGAACGCTTGGCCGCGGCCGACGCCATTGTCATCCTGGAGCACTCGCTGCTGGTGTGCGTTTGGAGGGCCGTGCGCCGGTCCCGCGAGAACCGGGAGTTTTGGCGCCGGGTGCTCGGGTATCGCAGCTACAGCCTGCCCGCCATCCGGGCCGCGATCACATCGGCGGGCCGGGGAGACGCGGCCCGTTGGCTGAGGAACCCGGCAGACGCCGAGCGCTTCCTGGCTACGACCGGCGCCGAGGGCTGAGGTCCGCGCGGCCGGCGCCGGTTGCCCGATGCCGCCCCAAGACGCCGGCGAAGCAGTCACCCAGGGAATCGCCTCCCAGGCGGGCGAACCGCCTGATCGCGAAGGCGGCCACCAGAGCCAATCGGTAATCTGGCCTGGTGGACCTTGCCGACCAAGGACAAAACACACAGGCGCGGCTCGAGGAGCACCTGGCCTCCGTGCCGTGGGACCGGCT
>JAITFE010000092.1 GCA_031281585.1 Bifidobacteriaceae bacterium
GGATGAGTTGGTCGCCGCTGTCGGTTACCCGTACGACCCGGCCATCGGCTTTGACTTTCCAGGTTTCAGGGGCGACCCGTCCGAGTTGGACGCCGCAACCGCCGCCACTGAAACGGCCAAACGGGTCGCGGCCCTCGAAGACGTCAAGCTCTGGCGGATCAAGGACCTTAGGGAAACCGACCCGCTTCTCCGCGAAGTCGTCGGCCTTGACCCTTGACTCCCAACGCGGCCGACCGCTCGACGGCAACCATGCTCCGGCGCCGGCGGCCGGAGCTGGGTGGCGGATGGACGGCATCGGACGCCGCCGCGTCTTGGCGACGGCCGCGGCTACTTGGCCTTCTTGGCCGACTTGCGCTCCAAGGAGGCGGCCACGTCCGGGACGTAATGGTTTTCCACGTCGCGCGGCGGGCGGTAGTAGTTCTGGCGCGGCGGGCGCTCCGGGATGTCCAGCGGCTCCGGCTCCAAGTGCTCGTAGGGCACCGAGGACAGCAGGTGGGCAATCACGTTGACGCGGGAACGCTTCTTGTCTTCCGATTCGACGGTGTACCAGGGGGAGGCGACCGTGTCCGTGGCCAGGAACATGTCGTCCTTCGCCCGCGAGTACTCCTCCCAGCGGGTGATCGCGGCCATGTCCATGGGGCTGAGCTTCCAGCGCCGCAGGGGGTCCTTCATGCGGTCGTGGAAGCGCCGCTCCTGCTCCACGTCGCTGACCGAGAACCAATACTTGCGCAACATGATCCCGTCCTGGATCAACAGGTCCTCGAAGATCGGCACCTGGCGCAGGAACAGCTTGTACTGTTCCTGGGTTGAAAAGCCCATGACGCGCTCCACCCCGGCCCGGTTGTACCAGGAGCGGTCGAAGATGGTGATCTCGCCGGCCGAGGGCAGGTGGGCCACGTACCGTTGGAAGTACCACTGGCCCTGTTCGCGCTGGGTCGGCTTCGGCAGTGCCGCGACTTGGCAGTACCGCGGGTTGAGATACTGCGTCAGGCGGGCGATCGCGCTTCCCTTCCCCGCCGCGTCCCGCCCCTCGAAGATGACGACCAGGCGCTGCCCCTCGCGCCTGATCCATTCCTGCATGGTCACCAACTCCCCTTGCAGGCGGTAAAGCTCCTTCTCATAGGCCCGGGTCGACAGCGGGGCCGGCCTTTGGGGATGCGGCTCGTGGTTCGGGATAGGCGGCGGCGCACTCATGCGTCCAGCCTAGTCAGCGTCGAACGGACGCCGGCGCTGAGAGCACAAGCGCGGGACCACCGGCGGGGCCACCCCTCGCCGCCATCCGCGACTCGCTGGTGGTTATCACGCACAGCCTCTAGCGAACAAGGCCGCCCGGCCGCCGCCGCGGCACGCCATTGTAATAGCGACTCCGGCCCCGTTTTGGCCCGTCAAGGCCTCTTTCACGATCAGCGGATTTGGTTTAGACCGCCGCCCGCCCAAGGTGTGGCGAAAATCACATACCGCAAAGTCTTGTCAAACCCGGAGGAGTATGTGAACCTAAGGGGCGGAAGTTACCAACCGTGCGTGCCATGACCACCATGTCACGCCTGGCCCGCAGTTCAACCCTAAAGGAGTATCAATGGATTGGCGCCATGCCGCCGCTTGCCTGGATGAGGATCCGGAGCTTTTCTTCCCCATCGGCAACACCGGGCCGGCGTTGCTGCAAATTGAGGAAGCCAAGGCCGTTTGCGCCCGCTGCGACGTTGCCCCCTCTTGCCTTGAGTGGGCAATTAACAACAACCAGGATTCTGGTGTTTGGGGCGGGTTGTCAGAGGATGAGCGGCGTTCCCTCAAGCGACGCAACGCACGGGCCCGTCGAGCCGCGTGACCTGGGCTTCTGCTTGTGTTCAGGACCCCGGAGAGGCCTTTCGACAAGGCCGCGCGCGGTTCGGCCGCCACATGCGGCTTTGACCGGTTCAGGCCCGTTGGCGCGCGCCCGCGGGTGGTCCGGACGCACCGAGGCCATGTCGGCGTGACACCAGAATCTGTCATCTGAGCTGAAGTAAAGGGGGCTGCCGCGTAACGCGGCGGCCCCCTTTTTTGACGCCCCAAGACCCCTGGCGCCGCGCTCATTCGGGCTCGCGGCCGGACCCTCGGCGCCCGTTTCAAATACTTTTAGCCCCCGCCAGTTCGCTCAGGGCTTGACAATTGTGATCTACGTCACTATTGCGCCTTTAGCGTAGATTTGCTGTCACAATCGCTTTCGTTCCCCCGCCCGGCCGGGGCTGCCAGTCGATTGACCCGCGCAATTCACCGGTGGCGAATGTGCGCACGATCTGCGTGCCCAACCCCTCGCGGGAGGCCCCGTCCGGCGCGGCCATGCCCACGCCGTTGTCGGCGATTGTGACCGTCAGGGTCTTGCCATCCCGCCGGGCCTTGATCCAGACGGTCCCGCCGCCGGCCGGCGCCAGGCCGTGCTCCACGGCGTTGGTGACCAGTTCGGTCAACACGATCGCGAGCGCGGTCGCGTCGTCGCCCGGCACGTCCCCGAAGCTCCCCTCCTGGACGGTGTGGACGGGGATGCCGGTGGAGGCGGCATCGGCGGCCAAACGCAGCGTGCGCCCAAAGACGGAGTCGAAGTCGACGGTTTGGGCTATGGTCTGCGACAGCGTCTCATGCACGGTCGCGATCGTGGACACCCGCCGGATCGCGTCCCCCAAGGCGGCCTGGACCTCGGGGTTCGCGGACCGGCGCGCCTGCATTCGCAGGAGCGCGGACACCTCTTGCAGGTTGTTCTTGACCCGGTGGTGGATCTCCCGGATAGTCGCGTCCTTGGTCATCAACTCCATCTCGGAGCGTCTGAGGTCGGTGACGTCGCGGCTGAGCACCAGGGCGCCGGTGCGGTTGCCGCGGTTGGTCAGCGGGATGGAGCGCAGCACAATCGAGGCGCCGCCCAACTCGATCTCCGAGATCCACGGGGCCCGGCCCATCGCCACCACGGGCAGGGTCTCATCGACGTGTCCGGCGCCGCGCAGGCCCTCGGCCAGGACTTCGACCAGCAGCGCGCCGGACAGGTCCGCGATCACCCCGGCGTGGCGGAAGGCGGACAGCGCGTTCGGCGAGGCGAACAGCACTTGCCCCTGCGTGTTCAGCCGGATGATGCCGTCTCCCACCCTGGGCATGTGCCGCGCGGAGCCGGTCGGGGCCGCGGCGGACGGGAATTCGCCCCGGCTGATCATTCCGACCAACTCGTCGGCCAGTTCCACGTAGTTGGTCTCCAGCCGCGACGGGTTGCGCAGCACGCCGATGTTCCCGTGCCGGGTCACCACCGCCACTGCCCGGCCCTTGTGGACCACGGGCACGACTTCTTCCCGCACGCCGAAGGAGCCGTGCCACCGGGGGTCGTGGTGCCGCCTGATGACCCCGCCGTCCATGACCTCCTGGAAATCGGCCCGTTGGGCGGCGCCCGCCACCATCCCGACCACGTCTTGGTGGTAGATGGTCGCGCCGGTGCCGGGCCGGCAAAGGGCGCCGGCCACAAACGAGCCCGCGGTGGTGGGCAGCCAGACCACCAGGTCGGCGAAGGCGAGGTCCGCCACCACCTGCCAATCCTGGGTCAACCGCCGGATCCATTCGACGTCCGCCGGGGAGAGGTCCGACATGCGCTCGGCGATGGCGGCAAATGAGGGCATCCCAAGATATTAGTCTTGGGACATGCGTTTCGCGGCCCACTACGACTACACCGTTGGTCCGCAGGCGGTCTCCGAATTGCTGTGCGACCGGGACTACCTCCTAGCCGCCGCGACGGCCGCCGGAGCCAAGAGCAGCCAGGTCGAGGTCAACCCCGGCCCGGAGGGCGGTTTCACCGTCACGATCAGGTCGACGATGCCGACCGCCGGACTCCCAGCCTCAGCGCGCGGTTTCCTGCCCCAAGGCTTGGAGTTGCGCCAGGCCCTGGTGTGGGAGTCGGCCGCCGGCGACGGCTCGCGTCAGGGGACCATGGCCGGCGAGGTCGCCGGCGCCGGCGTCCATCTTTCGGGCCTGACCCGGCTCAGCGCGGTTGGCGACGGCAGCCGCCTGGAGTTCGCGGGCGAGGTCAAGGCCCAGGTGCCCCTTGTCGGCCGGGCGATCGAGGAGGCGGCGGTGCCGGCCATCGTCAAGGTCTTGGACACGCAACACGAGGTGGCGTCCGACTGGCTGCGGCCGGATTAGGACGGTTGTGCCGGGGTCGGCCCGTTTGGGGCGTCCCCGGTCGCCCCGAGGGCGTCATCGGCGATCTTTTCCGCCCATGCCAGCACGTCCTGCCAGTCGCGGTAGTCGCCGGGACGGGATCCGGTCATCCGCATCAGCGCCCGTTCGGTGGGCCGCAGTTCGCTGAACTCCATCCGCCCGCCGAACAGCTTGGTGGACCGGGCGCCCAGTTGGCGGGCCATGGCCCGCGCTTCGAGCGGCAGGTTGAGGATGGCCTGGGGCGCGGCGTCAAGCGGGCCGGAGCAGAACAGGTAGACCAGCCGTCCAATCAACTGGTCGCCCCAGCGGTACCCCAAGGCGGTCATGGTCGGCAGCATCTTGTTGGAGTAGACGCCGGATCCCAGCACCACCGCGTCGAAGCCCTCAAGGGAGGTGACCTTCTCCGGCGGGGCTAGAACGGTCTCAATCCCCCGAGCGGCCAGGACGTCGGCGATGGCGCGTCCCAATGCCAGGGTTGACCCATGTTTGGACGCCACCGTAATTAGGGCTTTCATCGCCGTTTCGGACCTCGGGGGATTCAAGGAGTAACTTGATTTGACCATAGCGTGCCAAGGGGCCCCTGGCCAAAGGTCCACGCCGCATCAGCGGCCGACAAAGCCGAAAACCACTCATTTAGTGACGAACATCACATTTTGCGGGCGCCCGCCCACGGCCGTGATAGCCTCAGGCCGCTCCCTGAAGCTTTGCGGTTCCACGCCCGGAGAGGCTGACACCATTGATCGAACTAGAAGACTTGCGCAAGGAGTTCCGCACGCAGGCGGGCACCGTCCAGGCGCTTGACGGCATCACTTTGACGGTGCCCGATGCCGCCATACACGGGATTGTGGGCCCGTCCGGCGCCGGGAAGTCCACTTTGATTCGCTGTTTGACGCTGCTCGAGCGACCCACCTCCGGCGCGGTCAGGATTGAGGGGGAGGATTTGGCCGGGCTGCCGGAACGGCAGCTGCGGACGCAACGCCACCGGATCGGCATGGTCTTCCAGCACGTCAACTTGTTCGACTCGCGGACGGCCGCCGCGAACGTCGCCTATCCGCTGCGGGTCTCCGGGGTTCAGAAGCAGGCGGCCAACGCCCGCGCAGGCGAGTTGCTGGAGCTGGTCGGATTGGCGGACCGGGGCGGCTCCTATCCGGCCCAACTGTCCGGCGGGCAGCAGCAGCGGGTCGGTATTGCGCGAGCGTTGGCCGGCGATCCGTCGGTCTTGCTCTGCGACGAGCCCAGTTCGGCCTTGGATTGGGCCACCACCCGCCAAGTCCTGGAAGTCATCAAGAAGGTGAATCAGGCCTTGGGTTTGACGGTCCTGATCATCACGCATGAGATGGCGGTGGTCCGCCAGGTGTGCGACTCGGTGTCGTTGCTGTCGCGGGGTCGGATTGTCCAGTCCGGACCGATCGGCCAGGTGGTGACGGACTACGGCTCGCCGCTGGCCCGCGAGTTGATTCCGCTGGCGGCCACGCCTGTGGGCCAGGCGCGCGCGCAGTTGGAGGTGTCGTTCTCCTCCGCCGACTTTTCGATCCGCCAAGTGCTTCGCCTGCTGGCGGACCTGGGCGCCGACACGGCGATCGAGGCGGGCACGCTGGAAACCCTGGCCGGCCAAAGGGTGGGCCGGTTTCAGCTGGACGTGGGAGCGGAGGCCCGCGAGCGCGTGGTTCGGCAACTGCGGGACGCCGGACTCTATGTGGCCGAATCGGAGGCGACGGAATGAGCCCGGCGGCGGTTTTGACGGCGGGCCTTCTGGCTGGCGTGGATCGCGGAACCTACCTGAGCAACACGGATTTCACCTCGCGGATTTGGGAGGCCCTGGGCGGGACGCTGGGCCAGGTCGCCATCTCCTGCCTGGTCGGCGTCCTGGTGGGGCTGCCGCTGGGCCTGGCGGTCTGGTTGACGGCCCCGCAGGGGCTCAGCCGCAACCGCCCGGTCAACCGGTTGCTCAACTTGGTGGTGGACCTGGGACGGGCCATCCCCTTCATTGTCCTGATGCTGCTGCTGATCGGCTTCACCAGGGCGCTGCTGGGCTCCACGATCGGGTGGCAGGGCGGCATTCCGGCGCTAGCGATCGGGTGCATCCCGTTTTACGCCCGTTTGGCGGAGAACGCGATCCGGCAGATCCCGGTCGGCAAGATCGAAGCGGCCCAGATGGCGGGCGCGTCGCGGTGGCAGATCACCTGGGGCGTGGCGGTCCGCGAAGCGCTTCCGGGCCTGGTGGCGGCGGCCACGGTCACCTTCATCACTTTGATCGGCTACTCCATGATCACGGGCACCATCGGGGCCGGGGGCTTGGGGGACCTCGTTTACAACTGGGGGTACACCCGCAATATGCCAGATATCTTCGTAATGGTGGTGGTGATCGTGCTGGTCTTGGTCGAGGCGGTCCAGTTGCTTGGCGACTGGCTGTCCCGCCGGTTGGACCACAGCCGGTAGGCGGGGGCACGGTCGGCGCCGCCACAATCAATAAGCGAGGCGAGAATCCTCAGTTATGGCAAGGAGCTAAGTAACCATGAGAAGAACAGCGAGCGGAATAGTCCTGGCGGCGGTGGCCGCCCTGGCGTTGACAGGCTGCGGCGACAGCGGCGACGGCGACAGCGGCAAGGCGTCGCCTTCCGGCGGAGCCTCAGGCGGCGAGGTGACCAAGCTGAAGATCGGCGCCTCGCCGGTGCCGCAGGGCGACATCCTCCAGTTCATCCAGGAAAACCTGGCGGCGGAAGCCGGGCTGGACATTGAGATAGTCGAATACCAGGATTACGTGTTGCCGAACACCGCGCTCAACGAGGGCGAACTCGACGGCAACTACTTCCAGCATCAGGCGTATCTTGATTCGCAGGTGGCCGAGTTCGGCTACGACTTCTACGCCTTCCCCGGCGTGCACATCGAGCCTTTGGGGGTCTATTCGTCCAAGCACACGTCTTTGGACGAGGTGGCGGACGGATCCAAGATCGGCGTCTCGAACGACCCGGCCAACCAGGCGCGCGGCCTGCGTCTGCTGGAAAAGGCCGGCATCATCAAGCTGAAGGACACCGGCGACAAGGATCCGACCATCTCCGACCTGGCGGAGGACACGCCGTACAAGGTGGAACTGATCCAGATTGAGCCGAAACTGCTGGCGGTCAACCTGCCGGACTTCGATTTCTCCGTCATCAACGGCAACTACGCGATCGACGCGGGCCTGTCCCCCGCCAAGGACGCCCTCGAACTCGAATCGGGCGAAGACAATCCGTACGCGAACTTCCTGGTCACCACGGCGGACCGGAGCGGCGACGCGGCCCTGGCCAAGCTGGACGAGTTGCTGCACACCCCCGAGGTAAAGAAGTTCATCGAGGATTCCTGGACAGACGGTTCGGTCATCCCGGCCTTCTGACCCCGGCCGGTGTGGGATGATGACCATCGGATCATTTGCCCCCAACCGGTTAGCGATGGAGTAGAAGTGCGTTCAGTTGTCAAGACCGGGGCGCTCGCCCTGGCGGCTGCCTTGACCTTGGCCGGGTGTTCCGGCGACCCGAGCGACTCCGGGTCGCCGTCACCCCTGGCCCAGGTCGGGGTCAGCGTCAAGGACTCGGAGTTGCCAACCTTGACGGGAGCCTACGGCGAGGCGCCGACTGTCGCCTTCCCGCTGCTCCCCGGCAAGTCCTCGCCTTCGCCGACGCCTTCGCCAACGGAGGCGACGCCCATCGAGATCGAGGTGCCCGCAGAGGGCGAAACCCCGGCCGAAGGCGAGACACCAGCCGAAGGCGAAACGCCCGCAGAGGGCGAAACGCCAACGGAGGGCGAAACCCCGGCCGAAGGGGAAGCCCCTGCGGAGGGCGAGACCCCCGCCGAAGGCGAGGAGTCCGCCGCGCCAACCGAGGAGGCGGAGCCGTCTCCCTCCGCGACCCCGGAGTCCCCCTACATCAAGCCGCCATCCAGCCTCCAAGCCCAGGTCCAACCCGGCATGCAGGGCGACGGGGACCCGGTCAAGGCCGACAACTTGGTGGCGATCGACTTGATCGCCTGGGTCTGGGGCGAGACCGAGCCGGTGCCCAGCCTCAACACCTTCGCCAGCGGCCAGCCGCTGGTCATAGCCGTGCGGGCGGACAACACGACCCTGGTCGGACTCTCCCGTGTGATCGTGGGCCACGAGGTCGGCTCACGGGTGATGGGCGTGATCCCGCCTTCTGAAGGGGCACTGGCCTCCGCCGTCGGCGTGGACGAGGGCTCCACCCTGGTCGTGTCGATCGACATCCGCGAGCAGTTCTCGAAGGACCTGGAGGCTCAGAGCGACGCCAAGCCCACCAACGCCCAAGTCGGGCCCAGGATCAGCGGGGCGCTGGGCGGTCCCGCCACCGTGTCCATCCCCGCGGATGTGGCCGAACCGGCGGACATCTCGACCACGGTGATCGCCACCGGCTCCGGGCCCAAGGTCGAAGACGGCCAGCAGATTCTGGTCCACTATTCGGCCACCGACTGGGCTGGCAGGGCGGACGGCGACACCTGGAAGGACGGCCGCGGCCCCACCCCGATCACGGTCACAGCCGATCCGTACGGCGACGGCTCCAACCTGACGGCGTTCAGCCAACTGGTCGGCGTTCCGATCGGCTCGCGGGTGCTCATTCTGACCCCCGGCAAAGCCGACTCCTACCTGGCCGAGGCGATCGTGCTGGACATAGTGGCGCTGGTGCAGGGCAACGAAGCAGACGAGGACGCGGAAGGCTCAGAAGGCGCGGATGACGCCGAAGGTGGGGATCCGGAGGCGAGCGCCGAACCCTCCACCGAACCCTCCACGGAGCCGTCCACCGACGCCCCCGCCAGCCCCGACGCCGGCTGAACGCGCGCCGCCCAGCCAACGGACCTCTTGGAATCAACAGGCCTCATTAGAATCAGCAGACCTCTTAGAATCGAGAGAACAGCACCCACAAACCGGGAGGGTCCCCGCCAATGAACGAGTTCACCGTCGTCACGGTGCTCCTTGCGGCTGTGCTGGTGGCGGCCTTCGCCCGGCGGATCGGTTGGAACTCGCCGCTGGTCATCTTGGCGGTGGGGTTGGTGGCCTCTTTCCTGCCGGGGCTGGAACGGGTGGTGGTGCCGCCGGAGCTGATCCTCGGCATCGTGCTCCCGCCTTTGCTCTATTCGGCGGCGCTGTCCAGCTCTTATCAAGACTTTCGCGCCGCGATCCAGCCGATTGTGCGCCTGGGCGTGGGGTTGGTGATCGTCACCACGTTGGCGGTCGGGCTTGTGGCCTGGTCGCTGGACCCGGTTCTGTCGCCGGCCGCCGCGCTGCTGCTGGGGGCCGTGGTGGCGCCGCCGGACGCGGTGGCGGCCAGCGCCGTGGGCCGGCGGCTGGGGCTGCCCCGGCGGGTCATGACCCTGCTGGGAGGCGAGTCGCTGATCAACGACGCGACCTCGCTGACCCTCTACCGCCTCACGCTGGCGGCGGTTTACACCACCACCACCTCGCTGGCTCAGGGGCTGGTGGTGTTCGCCCTGGCGGTCCTGGTCGGCGTGGCGGTCGGGATTGGGCTGGCCTACCTGGCCCAGATCGCCCGCTCGGGGCTGCGCGACCCGACCGTGGACACGGTGATCGGGCTGATGCTGCCGTTCGTGGCCTACTGGATCGCGGAGGAATACCAAGGCTCTGGGGTGCTCGCGGTGGTCGCCGCCGGGTTCTTCATTGGGCAGGCGGCGCCGCGCACCACCGTGGCAACCCGGCTGCATGAGGAGCCGATCTGGGCGTCCCTCGACCTGATGCTGGAGTCCTTCACGTTCGCGCTGATCGGCCTGCAGTTGCGCTGGGTCATCAAGGACGTCAACGACTCCCACCAGTCCCTCAGAGCCGCCATCCTGCTGTCCCTGTCCGTGCTGCTGGTGGCGCTGGCGATCCGCCCCGCCTACATCTACGCCACCGAGGTGCTTGTGCGCTCCAAGTGGGTGCGCCGGCGGCGCGGGGCCACACCATACAAACCCTTGACCGGGCGCGAACTGGTTGTCACCTCTTGGGCCGGCATGCGCGGCGTGGTCACCCTGGCCGCCGCCGCGGCCATCCCCGTCGTGGCCGACGGCGCCCCGTTCGCGGAGCGCGCCACCATCCAGTTGGCGGCGTACACCGTCGCCATCGGCACGCTCCTGATCCAGGGCCTGACCCTGCCCTCGCTGATCAAGGCGCTCAAGATCTCCAGCGACGACGAACGCGCGGAGGACGACTCGTCCGAGGCCCGTGTCCGGCTGCTGGCCACCAGGGCGGCCTCGGCGGTGGTGCGCGGCCAGGTTGACGCCTGGTCGGCGGTGATGGGACGCCCGGAGGCGGAGCGGATCGCGACTTGGGCCACGCAAGGGCTGTTGGCCCGCGAGACGGCTGCGGCCACTTTGATGCACCCGGACGCCGCGCTCACGGACATCGACCTGTTGGCCACGCCCGGCACCGCCGCCCCGGCCGTGATCCAGGAGGTGCGCCAGGCGCTGGACGGGGGCGGAGCCGATCAGCCCAGCCTTGAGGACATGCGACAAAGGGCCGCGCGCCTGACCACCCGGATCGCGGAACTGCGAACCCAAATGGTGCGCGCCCAACGCGCTGTGGTGGTCGCGGAACGCAACGCGGGCCGCCTCAATGAGACCGTCATGCGGCGCATCATGCGGGAACTGGACCTGGAGGAAGAGGCGATGGAGGCGTCCTGGGCGAACCGCCTGTGACGGCCGCCGGTCGTTTACGGCCGCCGAGCCGCCCGTGGCCACCCGCCCGCCGGTCAGCGCTCCCAGGCGTCGCGCTGCATGATGTCCTTGACCTCGCCGACCAGTTCCTCCAGCACGTCCTCCATGAAGACAACGCCGCCCTGGACGGCCACCAGGTGCGAACCGGTCAGCTGCATGGTGGCGAGGATGTCCTCGACCTCGTCGGAGGCCTCGGCGGAGACGAGCGGCCGGATCCGCCCGGACGGCACGGGATCTGAGCGGCGGTCGGCGCCGGTCAGGTCGAGCACGTCCTGAATGTGCAGGTAACCCGCCAGCGCCCCGCCCGCCTGACGCACCGGGAAACGCGAGAAACCCGTTTTGGCGACCCTGGCCTCGAGCTCGCCCGGGGTGACCCCCTCGTCAACCGTGACCAGGTCCTCCAAGGCGACCATGACGTCGCTGGCCTGTTTGGTCGAAAACTCGAGCGACCCGGAAATCAGCCCGTCGGCATCGGGCAAAACGCCAACCTCTGTGGAGTGGTGGACTATCGCGGACAACTCGACGGCCGTGAACGCGGAGGCGACCTCGGCTTTCGGGGTCACGCGGAGGGCTTTGAGCGCCAGCCACGCCACCCCGCGCAACGCGGCTGTGACCGGGGTGAGCGCCCACGCGAGGACCACCAGGACTGGGGTCATCGCCAGGGCGGCGCGCTCGGGGGTGGCGAGGGACAGGTTTTTCGGCACCATCTCGCCCAGCACCACGTGCAGGTAGACCACCGCCACCAGGGAGATCACAATGGCGACGGCGTGGGCGCTCGGAGTGGGCAGGCCCAGCGCGTGGAACGGCCCGGTCAGCGCGTGCGCCAGGGCGCTTTCCGCGACTGCGCCCAGCGACGTGGACGCCACCGTCACCCCCAGTTGGAGCGTGGCCAGCATGGACGGCATGTGCTCCAGCGCGTACACCACCAGCCTGGCCGCCGCGGAACCGGCCTCCGCCCGCGGCTCGACCTGGGAGCGCCGCACCGACATGATGGCGAATTCCGCCCCCACGAAGAACGCGTTCGCCGCCAGCAGGGCGAGCGCCGCCAGCCACATCATGCGCCCCGCCCCCAAATCCTCAGGGCCACAATCCGGCGGCCGTCCATCGTTTCGACACGCAACGTGGCGCCGTCCACCTCGACCGTGTCGCCCGGTTTGGGCACCCGCCCCAGCCGGGCCATCACCAGCCCGCCCAACGTCTCATAGGCGGGGTCCTCCGGGAGCACGATGCCGCTCATCTGCTCGAGTTCGTCAGGTCGCAGTTGGGCGGACAGGCGCCAGGAGCCGTCGCCCATGCGGCGGGGGGCCGGCCGGGAACGGTCGTGTTCGTCGCGGACGTCGCCCACGATCTCCTCGACCACGTCCTCCAAGGTGATGACGCCGGAGGTGCCGCCGTATTCGTCCACCACCACGGCCATCTGCGCGCCGGCGTCCCGCAACTGCACCAGCACAGGCCCTAGCTGGGCGGTCTCCGGGACCTCGATGATCGGCGTCATCAACGCCGTGACCCCCACCTGCGGCCGGCGCTCATGCGGCACCGCGACGGCTTTGCGGAGCGCCACCACGCCGATGATGTTGTCCCGAGACCCGTCCGTGACCGGGAGGCGCGAGTGGCCGGTGGTCCTGACCTGGGCGATCACATCAACCGCCGTCGCCTCGCGGGGCACCACCGCCAACTGCGTGCGGTCCGTCATGGCGTCCACGGCCCGCAGTTCGGTCAGCGCCAGGGTGCGGGTGAGCCGGTCCGCCAGCTCCTCGTCGATGGCGCCCTCCGCGGCGGAGCGGCGCACCACCGAGTCGAGTTCCTGGGCGGAGCGGGCCGAGGAGACCTCCTCGACCGGGGTTATGCCCAGCGCCCTCAGCAAGCCAGTCGAGGAACCGTGGAGCAGCCAGATGACGGGCCGCATCACCTTGGTGAACCCGAGCAGGAAGGGCACCACCAGTCGCGCCACCCCGAGCGGCTCGGCCATCGCCAGGTTCTTCGGGATCAGCTCTCCGAACAGCATGGACATGGTGTTGACGAAGACGATCGCGAGGACGGCCGCCAGGGCGGCGCCCGCGCCTTCGGCCTTCGCCGTCCCCTCGCCCAGCCAGCCCGCGAAGACCCTGGTCGCGGCCGGCTGGGCGGTGTAGCCAAGCAAGATGGTGGTCAGCGTGATGCCGACCTGGGAGGCGGACAGGTAGAGGGATGTCGAGGCGAGGGCCCGCCTGAGCGAGGCCAGGCGCTCGGGGCGGGGGGCGGCATCGAGCACCGCCGAGTCGACCGCGACCAGCGCGAATTCGGCGGCGACGAAGACCGCCGTGCCGAGCGTCAGCAAGACGCCCACACCGATCATGGCGAAGTCGAGAACCATCGCCTCTACGTTATCCGCCCCGGCGGCGCGCGCCGACCGCCGGGCGCAGGTTCCACGTCCGGCGGAGGCGGCTCTCCCGCTCTGGCCCTCCGGTTCCTCCGGTTCCTCCGGTTCCGGCCTGGCTGGACGTGGCCCGACGTGGCCGGACGTGGCCGGTTGTGGTCGAAGGCCGAGGCGCGGCGGCATGGAAGACTTGAACCATGAGCGCACCGTTGATCCTGATCGTCGAAGACGAACCGACCATCGCCAGCGCGATCGCCCGGCGCCTCACGGCCGAGGGCTACCGGGCCCACACGGTCGGGGACGGCCTGGCGGCGGTCAACGCGGCCACCGCCCTGCAACCCGATTTGATCCTGCTGGACGTGATGCTGCCCGGCATTGACGGTCTGGAGGTCTGCCGCCGGGTCCAGGCGGAACGCCCGGTGCCGGTGTTGATGCTGACCGCCCGCGACGACGAGACCGACAAGCTGATCGGCTTGGGCGTGGGCGCGGACGACTACATGACCAAGCCCTTCTCCATGCGCGAGTTGGTGGCCCGCATCAAAGCGCTGCTCAGAAGAGTGGAACGGGCCAAACTGCTGGGCGCCCCAAGCGTCGCCGACGCCCCCATCCAGGTTGGCGACCTACTGATAGACCGCGCCTCGCGCCGGGTCACACGGGGCGGCGAGGAAGTCCATCTGACCCCGACCGAGTTCGACCTGCTGGTCTTCCTGGCCGAATCCCCCCGCACGGTCCTGACCCGCGAGAAGCTGTTGGAGCACGTCTGGGATTGGGTTGACGCCTCCGGCACCAGGACCGTCGACTCGCACATCAAGGCGGTGCGCCGGAAGCTCGGCGCGGACCTGATCCGCACCGTCCACGGGGTGGGCTACGCCTTCGAGCCGTCAGAGGAAGACCCCGGCGATGGCTAAACGGCCCATGCCGAACGTGGTCCGGCCGCTTGACGCCTTCGGCTCGATCAAAATCAAGATTGGGCTGCTGGTCACCGGCGCGGTGATGGCGGCGGTCGTGATGACCTGGGTGGGCCTGAAGAACGAGATGGGCCCCACCCGCACCATGCCGCTGGCCGTGGTGACCGGCCTGGTGGTGACCCAGATCCTGGCGCACGGGATGACCAGTCCGCTCCGCGAGATGACGGAAGCGGCCCAGGCCATGGCGAAGGGCGACTATTCGACCAAGGTCTCCATCTCCTCCCGTGATGAGGTGGGTGAACTGGCCCGCGCTTTCACCTTGATGGCGAAGGACCTGGCGCAGGCGGACACGCTGCGCCGGGAGATGATCGCGAACGTCTCGCACGAGTTGCGCACCCCCGTCGCGGCGCTCCAGGCCGAACTGGAAAACATGGTGGACGGCGTCACCGAACCGGACGCGGAGACCCTGGACCTGCTGTTGACGCAAACCAAGCGCCTGTCCCGCCTGGTCACAGACATTTTGGACCTGTCGCGTTTGGACGCGGACGTTGTGGAACTACGTCCCGTTGAGGTAGAGGTTGAGACTTTCCTGGACGATGCCGTCGCCGCCGCCCGCCTAGTCGCCTCCTCCGCGGGAAAGCAGTTGGCATTCGTTGTCGATGTGACCCCCCGCACGCTCCGCATGACTGTGGATGTGGAGCGCCTCCACCAGGTCGCCGCGAACCTGCTGTCCAACGCGATCCGGCACTCCCCCGACGGCGGCATCATCACGATCACGGCGATCAGTTCCGGCAAGTGGATTCAACTCGATTTCAAGGACCAGGGCCCGGGCATTGCGCCGGAGGACCGCGAGCGCATCTTCGAGCGCTTCGAAAGAGGCAAAATGGCCCGGTCCTCGGCCGCGATGGCCCCCACCGGCGGCACGGGCCTGGGCTTGGCGATAGCGCGCTGGGCGGTTCGCCTGCACGCGGGCTCGCTGGTCGTGGTGGAATCAGACGGCGGGGCGGATTTCCGGGTCCGCCTGCCGCGAAGCCTGGGCGCCCGGACCGCGGACAGAGCTGACCGGGCCGACCGGGCCGAGCGGCCGCGCCCGGAGAGCAAACCCGCAGAGAAACAATGAGCAAAGCGGTAACCTCAAGGGCGCGGGCACCGAAGCCGCTAACTGAGGAGCGCGCGGCACCCCCGGCGGCTGGGCGTCTCACAGGGCCCGCGAGGCAAGCGACTGGGCACGCCCCCGCCCCAGCACGGCAGGCGGCCGGGTATCCGGCAGGTCTGTCAAGGCAAGCGGGCGGGCACGCCCCCGCCCGTGCGCGGAGGTACGGCTGTGGCTAAGCGCGCATCGAACGGAGGCCTGGCCGGCGGGGTTCTGGGGACCCTGCTGGTTGTGGTGGCCGCGCTGGCGGTGCTGAGGTTTTTCTCCGACGGCGGCACCGGCTCCGCAGAACTTGGGGCTGGGGATGGTGAGACGGCATCGGGCAGATGGGAATTTGGCGGCCTCGGGACGGACGGCGGCCTTGAGGCCGGGGATCTCGGGGATGGGGGCGGCGGCGGTGGCGTGTTGGCGGCGGACGCGGAGACGGTCGCGGGCGCGCTGGCGGCTCTCGACTCGCTGCCGCCGGTTCCGGCGGGCGCCGTGCCTTCCTATGAGCGGGAGGAGTTCCTGCCGGGCGGCTGGGCGGACTTGGACGGGGACGGCTGCTACACCCGCAACGAGATCCTGGCCCGCGACTTGGAGCAGGTCACCTACCTGGCGGACGGCGAGAACTGCAAGGTGGCGACCGGGCGCCTGGCGGACCCGTACACGGGCACGGTGATCGAGTTCAACCGGGAGGAGTCGACTCAGACGGTGCAGATCGACCACATAGTCGCCCTGGCGGAGGCGTGGCGGGCGGGCGCCTGGGAGTGGACCAAGGACCAGCGCAAGGCTTTCGCCAACGACCCGGCGGAGTTGTTGGCGGTGGCGGGCGCCGCCAACCAGTCCAAGGGCGACCGCGGGCCCGCCAGCTGGCTCCCGGACGCGAACCGCTGCGGCTACGGCGCGGCCTACGCGAACCTGGCGGCCCGCTACCAACTGGGGATCGCGGAGGCGGACCGGGAGGCGCTCCGCAATTTGCTCAAGTCCTGCTGAGGCGCCGTCGCCAGGCCTGGCGCCCAGTGCCGTTTCGGATCCGCCGGCTGCCGAGTCCCGCTTTGTATCCGTCCGCGCCCACCATCCCGCTCTGCATCCACCCGTGCGCGAGTACCACCCTGTGTCCACCCACACGCTAATGTCGCTTTTCATCCACCCGTCGACATCCAATGTCGTTTTCCATCCACCTCCTGCCGCCGAATGTCGTTTTGTATCCACGCTGTGGCGCCCAATGTCATTTTCCATCTCGACCCCATTTCCATTTCCCCTGATCACAAAGCTGCGAGCCGCCGCACGGTGGATAGAATCCAACATAGGACGGGACTTCGTGGATAGGAAACGACATTGGCGGCCCAATCCTGGATAAAATCCGACATTGGGCGGCGAGTGTCATTTTCCATCTGCCCGACAGCGCCGAGTGTAGGTCCTTATCTGGCCGGACGGCCGAATGTAGGTTTCCATCTGGCCGGAAGGCCGAATGTAGGTTTCTATCTGGTCGAACCCGTCGAGCGTAGATTCCTATCTGGTTCGGAACACCGAGTGTAGGTCCTTATCTTTGAGCAATTTCCGTATTTCCTGGTCGCGGGCCTGCCGCTCAATCTTGGCCAGATGAAACCCTACATTCGAGCACCGAGCCCAGACAGAAACCTACATTCGAGCACCGAAGCCAGACAGAAACCCACGTTCCCCCACGGGTGCCGCCCATTGTCGGAATGTATTCACATATCCGTGTCCCGTGGCCGTTTTCGGTCTGTGCCACGTTTGCGCACCCCCTGGTCACAAGGCACGCAGGCGGCTGCGGACTGGCTGAGATCCGACACCGGACCGTCGGGGTCCGGCAAGTCCACGCTGCTGGCGATCCTCGGATTGCGGGACTCGCCCACGGCCGGGGAGTAACTGGTTCGACGGCACCGACTTCGCCGAACTCGGCAAGAGCGAGCGGAACCGCTTCCGGGGCCGCCAGTTGGGGTCAAGTCCCGTTTCCATGAGGTCGGGGTCCCGCTGGCCATGCGGTCCGGCAGCGGGAATCCCAACGGCCAGCGAACACGGGAAAGACAAGGGCTCCAGGCCTGCGACGGGGACCCGCCGGGTCGGTTGATCACGTAGGGTGGAAGGCGTGATCGAAGTGGCGCACCTGACCAAGCGATTTGGCTCGCTGACGGCCGTGGAGGATCTCAGCTTCGAGGTCGAACCGGGCCGCGTGACTGGTT
>JAITFE010000093.1 GCA_031281585.1 Bifidobacteriaceae bacterium
CCCAATACCTGGGACGCGTCACCGGCCGCACGGTCGATTTGGGCTTCTATTCGCGTCTGCGCGAGCCGGCGGCAAACTCGGGCACGGTTGCGGGTTAACACAATTCCACCCAGCCAAGACGGCACACTGAGCGAGGGCTGTCACCCGGTGACAAAAGACGCCGCATTCGCGACCGTGCCGGGGATCGTGACGCTGTGGTGACGCCCGCCCCTCAAGTGGGTGGCTTCCCCGAGTCCGCCTTGCCCGGGGCCAACCCGTTCGCGTCGGCCGCAACTCACGATGCCGTGCCCGTCGTCTGCCCGTGGCGGCCCCGTCGCCGAATGCATTCGGACGGCTCGCTTCCGGCGATGCTGAATTTGATGCAACAACTATCCAGGAAAGGGCTTGCCCGGCGTCAACACACCGCAGAGCACCCATTTGCCTTAGGCCTCAATGTAAGATCCTGTCTAGGCTCGAGCGGTGAATGTAGGATTCTGTCTGGCATTCGCTCGCGAGCGTAGGATTGCATCTTCCCAAAAGCCACCTCCGAGCCTCCGACCAGGGCATACGCAAATCCTCCAAAGACAGAATCTTACGTTCGACGGCCGGAACCAGACAGAATTCTACATTCGGCGGCTCCGGCCAGACAAAGACCTACACTCGACGGCGAGTGTAGGATTGCGTCTGATCCGATAACGCGAGTGTAGGATTGCATCTAACCCGATAACGCGAATGTAGGATTGCATCTGACCTGGGCGCACGAATGTAGAATTCTATCTGCCGGTGACTGCACGCGCCAACTCTTTTCGGGGATACGCAAACTGATCAAGGATAGAGTCGAACACTCGACGACCAGCGCCAGTCGGAATCTGGCACCCGGCGGCCGACCACCGCCGGGCGGCACAGGGGAATGTGGCGGGTGCCGCCCGGCTTGCGCTGGCCTTGGAGGTCTCTTGTGCACCTCCATATTAGGCATGCCTTGGTACATGCGTCGCCCATCGGTGGCTAAAGAAGCAGCATCCGGACGGCTCCATCGCCAACTGGCGGCGCTGCGGCCGGACTGGATGGCGTGCCCGAACCGGCGGCCGACCGACGCCGACTAACGCCACGATCGACCGGACGGGGCCGCGCCGCCGCCCGGAACGACGCCTGCGGCAGCCCGCGGAGGCGGGCCGCCAATGTGCTCAAGGATGGTCCTGCACACGGTTGGCGATGCGTTCAGCCACTTCAGCGGGGTCTTCGTGCTCCCAGAAGCGCAGGACGGTCCAGCCCGCGGTCTCCAGCACCTGGGCCACGTGGGTGTCACGAGCGGTGTTGCGGGCGATCTTAGATTGCCAGTAGTCGGTGTGCGTCTTTGGCAGCCGATGGTGCTCGGGGCAGCCGTGCCAGAAGCACCCGTCTATGAAAACGGCCACCCGGCGCCCCGGAAACACGATGTCGGCGGTCATCCGTTCGCCCTTGACCGGCTTGAACGCCACCCGGTACCGCAGCCCACGGGCGAACAGCAGCCTTCGCACCGCCATCTCCGGCCCCGTGTCCCGGCTCCGGTTCGCCTGCATGGACCGCCGAGTGGCGTCCGAGGACGCCCAAGAGCCTTTCGCACCACCGCCGACCGCCGATGCCGTCCCACACGGGCGGGCGTTCCCATCTGACCTGGTCATCGGGGCCGCGCCGCCCGGCCCGGCGTCTTCGTCCGGCCTGGCCGCCGGAGCCGTCCCATCCGGTCGGGCTTCCCCACCCGACCTGGTCATTGGGTCCGCCCCGCAGACGAGTTGGCCGGTGCGCTGCCAACCGGCGCCCTTGGATCGCCTGCGACGCAGGAGTCGAGGGAAGCTGGGTCCGCGTCCATCGCCGGTTCGCGAGCGTGCCCCGTGTGCGCGGTCACTAGGGGCATCAAGTAGTTGGCGGCGAGCCACTCGACAACGGGGACGGCCACGGCATCGCCGAATCCGAAAAGCGCCTGGTTCGTGGAGACTGCCCCCAACGGGTAGTCGCCCGCTCCCATCAGGCGGGCGCACTCGCGGGGCGTCATCCACCGAACCCGCAGGCTTCCCTCCCCCAGGCGCACAACCGCCTGTTTGGAGGAGCCGCCGCGAGCCGTCCGCAGGCATCCGGCGATGTCGTCGGGGCGGACTTCCCAAACCGCTTTCCCTTCGCGGGTGCGCCGGTAGGCGGTTCGGAACTTCACACCCGGCGACCGCCGGAGTTCCGCCAAGCGCTCCGCCTGCGCGGGCGAGAGTGAACGGGTGAATGCCTCCACCCGCGCGGGCTCCCACCATCGCGGATCGCCCGCAGGCAGGTCTTCGGTGTAGAACGGGCCGAAACCGCTGGTCAGCAGCGGGGGCGGGGGCGGCAGTTCGGCCCGGTGGGTCCGCAACGATTGATCCCCGAACACTCCCGCAAGCCAATGCGGGCGCAACTCGGAGGTGACTTCGCTGGAAGGGGGCGGCGACTTGGCTGCCACGACGAATAACCGGGGCCTTGACTGGGGAACGAATCGGCGGGCGTCGATGGCCAACACGTCCGCCGAGTAGCCCAAGACGTTGAGCGCCCGGACGGCGGCGGCCAGGTCCTGACCACTGCGGGAGGTGGCCAGCCCCACCACGTTCTCAACCACTGCGACCGGCGGCGCCGAGGGACCCATTTCGCCCAGAATCCGAATGAACTCCCAGAAGGTGCCGGATTCCGATCCGCCAAGGCCGTCACGGTTCCCCGCCAGCGACAAGTCCGTGCAGGGCGACGAGGCCCAAGCCAACGACGCGTCCCCCGGCAGGTCGGATCCGCGAATGGAGCGAATGTCCGCAAGCACAAAACGATGCGAGGGAAACTCCCCGAAATTCGCCTCATACATTGCGCGCTTGGCGGGTTCGCGGTCATTCGCCCAGGTCACCATGAACCCGGCCCGCTCCAAACCAACGCGGGCCAACCCAATGCCGGCAAAGAACTCCAGCGCGGTCGGCCGCACGGAAGGCTGAACCGCATCCGAAGCCACAAGGCCATGCTAGCGGCGGCCGTCGCCCGTCCGGCGGCTGTGCGGAGCCCCGGGGAACCGCGCTGTTCGGATGGCGCGCCGTGGCAGACAGGAAAGCGCATTCGGATCCCATGGCCAACCTGCCAACGGGTCCGGAACTAAGAACATGCCCGCATCCAGCGCGAGGGGTCGCCCGAATCCGCGCACGTCGTTACAATGTCGTTATGGACGAGCTGCGCTTTGCGTGGGACGACGAAAAGGACGCGCTCAACCAAGCCAAGCACCAGGTGTCGTTCGAGGAAGCCCGCACGGTGTTCTTCGACCCGCACGCGCTGGTCATAGACGACCCAGACCACTCGGCCGCCGAGGAGCGGTTCATCATCTTGGGACACTCGAGGGTGCTGCGGCTGCTGGTCGTGGCGCACTGCCACCGGCAGGCCGAGGCGGTGGTCCGGATCATCTCGGCCAGGAAAGCGACCAAACACGAGTCCAAGGCATACCAGACAGGTGGAAGACATGGCAGATGAACTCAGGAACGGGTACGACTTCGCGGGCGCGCGGCCAAACCCGTACAGCAAGCGGCTGAAAAAGCAGGTGACGATTCGCTTGGACGTGGACACGATCGACTACTTCAAGGCGCTCGCCGGGCAGACTGGCGTCCCTTACCAGAGCCTGATCAACCTCTACCTGGCCGACTGCGCCGTCAACAAGCGCGAGCTGGCGCTGACCTGGGCGTGACCATCCCCGAAGCCTATGCCCACCAGATGAGCTCGACCCTGGGGCCAGGCCGCTGGCGCGGCCGCGTTCGGCCTTATGCGGATCGGGCGGCGCGGGCAAGTTGCGAGATCCTGCCCGGCGACACGCCGAGGATGGCCGCTGCGTCGCGCACGCCGAACCGTTCGGCCAGGCGTCCGGCCAACGTCGCAGTGCCCTCGGCAAGTTGGCGTTCCATGGCGGCCAAGCGCTCGCGTTCCTCCCCGAGTTCGCTGCCGGCCTGCACGTTCTTGTCGTCGGTCTTGAAGTCGAGTTTGATCAGCACTTCCGCGCCATCGGGCAGATCGTCCATCAGGATGGCGACCTCCCTCAGATAGTTGACCAAGCTGGCCAACGTCTTCGCGTAGGTGTGCGCGCCCGGCACAGCGGGAATGTCGCCCAGCCAGTTGTCGCCCTCGCGGGTCACCACCGCTGTGTACGCCCTCATGGTTTCAGCCATCCTCTCCCCAAGACCGGCGCCAAGTCGCGTTCTATCTTTCCCAGCGTGCCGTCCGGTATGTCGCCCGGATGCTGCGGCACCGCAGTGGAGGCGGTCACACCGTTGCCGCTGACGCGCCACCTGCGATGCGATCCCACCTGGCGCACCAACTGGCCGCCCGCCCTGCGGATCCTTCGCTCCACTTCCCTGGCCCGCACTGCGCCATTTTAGCCAGTATACGGCGAGGTCGTCAAGCAGCTAGACGGCGCCTTGCGGCCGAGCGGGCAAAGCCGCGCCAACGCGGGGAAGTCGACAAGATTCTCGGTCACAACCGCCCGACAGGCCGCGTGGAAGGCAACGGCCAGAATATGGCGGTCCTTCGGATCGTTCGTCAGCTCTGGCATGAGCGACTCGGATCCCGTGACACAGGCTCTCGGTTGGGCCGACCTCATCTGCTCGACACGATGCTCGGCCGGTCGGGCACTCCCCGCTTCTCAACCGGCGCCTTCTTGAACGGAACATTGGCCGCGTGCCGCGGGCACGCTAAAGCCCACCGCGCCCAAGGCGGAGAAGTCGCCTCCCAGGCCGGGCGCGGCGGCGGCCCGGCACCCTCGATGAAGCCCGTTCCCATGGGATGGTTGGAGGCGTGAAAAGCTTCGCTGGCGAGCCCCGTTCGTGGGCGGAAGTGGATTTCAGGAGCTGGTTCGCTCCGACAGCGGGCCTGGCGGAGTTCGACTATGCGGTCGGCCTGTTTTCCCGCGACCCGGACAGGGCCAGCCTCCTGGACCCGCCTCTCCTGGACCGTGTGATGGCTGAGCACGCCGAGGCGTTGATCGCCGCAGACTCGGATCCGGGTGTCATGCTCCCTGGCGTCAAGACGTTCAGGCGGCTCGCGCGCAGTTCGCAGTTTCGCCCGTGGTTCGTCATCCGGCGGGCTTGGGAGCGGCTGGGCCGGTTGGCGCTCCCGCATGATGACGACTGTGTGTTGGCGCTGGTTGGCTTGGGTTCGTGGGCACCGGAGCGGTGAGGCATGCTCACGCGGCTGCTCCAGCAAGACGCCGAGTTGCTAGACACTGCGTTCTGGCGGGTTTTCGAGGTCGAAGGCGGCGGCGAAGTCTCAATGACCCGCGGCGAGAAATGCTGGACCAAGGCGTTGTTGAAACTGACGGCGGACGACACGGTGCCGCGCGAGCGCGTGATGCGCGCCTGTTTGGACGCATTGAACCGGGATTCTTCGGCCTACCGGGTGGGCGGCTTCCGGCGCGTTTACGAGGCCTTCGAACCCAGCCGGGATGAGCTGGCCCGCGACCAAGACAAGCTCTGGCCGCTGCTGGCCTGTCCGCTTGGGCCCACAGTGGGCTGGGCGGTGAAACAGGCGGAGCAGCTGGACGGCGTGAACACTTGGACGATGCCGCGTTCTTGGCTTTTGCGAACGCCTCCGCGCTGGGTGGGACGGGCGCGGCGTTGACGAGCATCACCTTGGCCGAGAAAGCGGTGAAGCGCAATGCGGGGCTGGGCCCGGAGGCCGTCGGCCTGGCCGCCGTCGCCGTGTCGCATCCGGACGCGGCGGCGCAGAAGCGGGCCGTTGCCGCGCTCGGTTCCCAGGACCCTGTGGACCCGGCGAAACTGCTGGAATCCGAACCCGTCAGGACGCTGGCGGCGGCGCGCTGGTTCCACAGGGACACCACCCTCGGCGCCGACCGCGATTTGGTCTGGCCGCTCGGAATGCGCGTCAACGAGGTCATCTCGTTGGCCGCGGTCCGCCAAACTGGCGTGTGTCATGGGCGCCTCCAACCGACACCCGAGGTCGCTTGGACCCGAAAACGCTGCTCAGGCGGGCGGCGGCGAACCCATTTCCCACCAAGGCGGACCGGCTGGCCGCCGCGTTGCGCCTTGACGGCGTGGGCACCGCCGAGGTTCGCCGTAAGTTGGGTTTGGACCGGCTTGTTCCGAGCACGATGCCGCCGGCGTGGGAGGCGCTCTCTTAGCCGGGCAATCCCGAGCCGTTTGCGTCCCGTCTACTCAATCCTTTGTCGACCTTCGCGGCCTACGAGCAAAGCGATCACCGATTGACCGCCGCATTTGAGGGTCTGCGGAGAATCCCCGGCCCAGTGGGCGTCCTTTCGGCCACCTGCCTGGCGCTCGGCTTGAGCGCGAAGGACAGCGAAGTCCGCCGTCAGGCGATCGAGTGGTTCGCGGAGGCATCGCCTGGCAGAGTCCCCGTGGCAGAGCTCGTGTCGGCCATGGCGCTCGTGGCGCCGGCGGTCCAGTGCCACCGTTGGGCGGCGGCGCTGGGGGAGGCCGCGGCCATTTCGCCCACGACCGCCACCGCAGTGCGGGAGTGGGGGTGTCCGGTTTGCTGCCCGCCATGGACCGCAGGCAGCGCCGGGTTGGCGACCTGACCCAACTGCTTCTTGACGAGTGCTTACGGGCCGGGCAGCACGGCATCGGACCCGAACTGCGGTCCTGGCTGCGAGGCTTCACCGGTGCCTCGGCTGCGACGAAAGCCGCCAGGCGCCTCGCCTCGCTGGGCTTACGTGGGCTACCCCAAGACCAGGTTTTCGGCCGTGCAGAACGCGGCGACCCGGCCGTCAGCATACCCACGTATGATTTGAGTATGACAGTGAAGAAAGAGCGGCGGACGCTGACCCTTGATTCCGACGTCCTCCAGGCTTTCGCACCAGGCAACCTCTCTGGCGAGGTCAACGAGGTCTTGAGGGAAGAACTCGCCCGCCGCGAGGCGCGTTCGGCGCTGGCCGCCTTTGTCGCCGGCCTCGACGCCGAATTCGGCCAACCGGCCCCCGAACTGGTCGA
>JAITFE010000094.1 GCA_031281585.1 Bifidobacteriaceae bacterium
ATGGGCCTCTACTTCGCCATACAGCTGGTCGTCAACACCGCGAACGGGGGAGCCGCGACCTTCTTGCTGCCCCTCCGGCTGCAGGACCTGGACCCGGCGACAAAGGTTGGCCACTACGGGCTGGTGGGCACGGCATCGGCGGTCTGCGCGATAATCGCCCAGCCGCTGTGGGGAGCGCTGTCTGACGGCACCCGCTCCCGGTGGGGGAGGCGGGCGCCATGGATTGTGGGCGGGGCGCTGGGCGTGAGCGCCTGCATAGCCCTGTTCGCCGTGACGGAAAACTTCGCCCTGATCGTGGCGACGGCCTGCGGCGTCCAAATCTTCTATTCGATGTTCGCCGCGCCGCTGACCGCGATCGTGGCCGACCGAACGCCGGTGGAGCGCCGGGGCGTGATGTCCGCGCTGGGCGGGGCCGGCGCCTACATGGGGGTTCTTGGCGGGGTGGTGCTGGCGTCCTTGTTCGCGGCGCGGACCAGCCTGGGCTTCGCGTTTTTCGCGGTCTTCTGCGCCGTCCTGGCCGGCCCGTTGGGGCTGGCGCTGCGCCGCGACTCCCGGCTCTTGCCCAAACCCCGCTCCGACCGCCGGGTCCGCTCGGTTCTGAGGTCGTTTTGGGTCTCGCCCCGCCGGCACCCGGACTTCGCCTGGGCGTTCGCGGGACGCCTCGTCCTGATCACCGGCTTCTGGGGCCTGTACTCCTTCTTGCTGTACTTGGTGCAGGACTACTGCGGCCTCAGCCAAGAACAGGCAGCCCGCGCCTATCCGCTGTTGTCCACCGTGCTCTTGGTCTCCATCCTGGCGGCCATTGTCCCCGGCGGCTGGATTTCCGACCGGCTGGGCCGCCGGAAGGTCGTCATCGTGGCGGCCAGCCTGTTGATCGGGCTGTCCGTGGTGGCGCCCCTGGCCAGCCCGACCGTTCCCGCGCTGGCCCTCTCCCTGGTCTTGGTGGGCCTCGGATTCGGCGCCTACCTTTCGGTTGGCCAGGCGCTGATGACCCAGGTTTTGCCGGCGGCGGCTCAGGCGGGGACGCAGTTGGGCATCCTGAACATAGCCCAGGCCGGCGGCCAGGTGCTCGCGCCGGGGCTGGCGGCGCTGGTCATCTCCGCCGCCGGCTACCCCGGCCTGTTCGTCTTCGCCGGCGTGTCGGCCCTCGCCGCGATCGGGTTGATCCTCCCGATCCGGGGTGTACGGTGACGCCGGGCCGGGTTCTTGAGGTCTGGTCAGGTTCGCTCAGGTTCACTTAGGTTTCAAACAAAGGAGCGACGATGCCGATCGATCCAGTCGCAAGAAGGGCCCGGCGGGCGGCGCGGCGCCTGGTAGGCCGGCCCGCGCGGGACCCGGCCGGCTGGCGCGCGCAGGCTTTCGCGGTGGATCAGCGTCTGACCAGGCGGTTGATGGAGCCCGCCCCGGCGGGCGTCCAGGCCGAAGACGTCACGGCCCCGGTGCCGGGAGGCCAACCCGTGCGCCTCCGGGTCTATTCGCCTTCACCGCCGGGCGAACGCCGCCGGCCGGCCATCCTGACGTTCTTTGGCGGCGGCTTCCGGCAAGGCGGCCTTGACTTCGCCAGCGTCGACTTGACCAACCGCAGGCGCGCCCAAGATGCCGATGCCGTCATAGTCGCCGTGGACTACGCCCTCGCCCCGGAGCACCCCTTCCCGGAAGCCGTTGAGCAGGGGCACGCCGCCCTTCAATGGCTCCATGGCAACGCCTCCTCGATCGGGGCCGACCCGGATCGAGGAGGCGTTGCGGGCGCCTCTTCCGGGGGCACCATCGCGGCCGCCGTGACCCTGATGAACCGAGACCGCGACCAAATCCCCCTCCGGCTGCAATTGCTTGAGGTCCCGGCCCTCGACTTGACCGGCGGGCACATCGACCGGCGGCTCGCCTGGCGGCTCGGCGCCCCTCCATTCCTGGTGGCAAGGGGGCTGCGCCAGTTGGCGGGCCAATACCTGGGCGGCGCCTCGGCCCGCGAGCCGTACGCCTCGCCGCTGCTGGCCCCGGACTTGTCCGGCCTGCCGTCCGCCCACGTGTTGACGGCCGAATTCGACTTGCTCAGGGGCGACGGGGAGGCCTACGCGATTCGGCTCCGCGAAGCCGGCGTGCCCGTCCAGTCGCGCCGCTTCGAAGGGCAGACGCACGAGAGCTCCTTCTACACGGCCGCCATGGCGGGCGCCCGCGCCTGGCAAGCGGAGGTTCGCTCCGCGCTGCGCACGCTGACGCGGGGCTGAACCCCGGCCCAACCGGCGAACCGCTTCAAGCGGGCGGTTTCAAGCTTCCAACCGCGCGGTCCAAGGCAAAGATGTGCAGTCAGGTGTATGCGGCGGACCAACAGCTACTTCGAGGACCGGCAATTGGCGGGACTGGACGCGATGGCCCGCGCGGAAGGGGTGTCACGGTCCCACGTGCTCCGTCGGATGGTGGACCAGGCGCTGGCCGGCCAGGACGGCAGGCTTGACGTCGATTTGGCGGCAATCCGAGGCTCCTTCGGCGCCGCGCCCGGGCTGGTAGTTGAGCCGCGCCCGGACGATTCCCGGCTTCTACGGCTTGACGCGCCGCGGGAGGCCGACCGGTGATCGTGGTCGACACCGACGTCCTGGTAAACCACCTGCGGGGGAACCAGGCGACGCGCGACTGGCTCGAAGCCGCCAGGATGAGCGGCCCCTTGGCCGTTAGCGTCGTCACGGTGGCCGAACTGACAGGCGGAATGCGGAGCGGCGAACGCCAAGGCGTGTGGCGGCTGCTGTCGGCCCTGCAGGCGGTGGGGGTGAGCGAGTTGGTGGCGCGGAGGGCTGGCGAGTTGATGCGCGCCTACCGGCGAAGCCATCAGGGCATCGCCCTGGGCGATTACCTGATCGCGGCGACCGCCCTGGAATTGGGCGCTCGTCTGGCCACCATGAACGTCAAACACTTTCCAGTTTTCCCGGACCTGCGTCCCCCGGTGACCGTCTAAGGCCCAGATTCGGTGCCTGTCGGACTGAACCCGACCGCGTGGGGGAGGGTCGGCTTGGCGGCTCGGCCGGGTCAGTAGTGCTTCGGACTCGGTGGGCGAGAAGGGGCGTAGTGGCTACCGCAAGGTGACCCGGGTGTGGGGGCAGCCCCAGTTCCGCCGCTGGGTAACCCAGAAGGATCCCTGCCCGCGACTACTCACCCGTATCCGGCGTCCGCGACCGTAGGGCGCTCCGCTCCAGCCGCGGACATCCTCGGGTTCTTCGCCAGTCTGAGTTCCGGATAACGGAGGCCGGTCCAGGAACCAGGACGATGCCCCAATTCCTGGGCCGGCCGCGTAGCGTGTATTTGAAAGGGGTATCCAGATGACTGCCTAATGCCGGGCCTGGTCAGGGGCTTGTTCGGCTGGCGCCAGTTTAGGTGGTTTGTGAAGCTATTGTGAGGTTTAGGCCGACGCGCGGCGGCAGGCTACGCGGCGAGTCGATCCGCTCCGCGGGTCGGCGGGTGCCGCGGCGGCGCCAACAGCAGGCTGCCTCCACGGGCGCGTCGGCGGGGCGACCGCCAGGGTCCCGGGCCACCGGCGCGGCCCGTGGCCGGTTGGATGAGCGGCCTTGGGCGTTCCCGAGCGCGCCAGGTCGCGGTAGGTCGTCGGCGCGCAGCCCAGGGCGAGTTCGACGAGTCTGGCGAACAGAAGGCCCCGGTGGCGGGAGTTGCGGCGGTTCCAGCGGAAGGCGAACTCTGACGGGTATTCGGGGATGTGCTCGGATTGGACGCCGCCTTGGTGGGCGCCGAGCAGCCACCGGTCGCATAAAGAGAACACGCGGTGGACGGCGGGCAGCAGATCGTGGGCCGGCGGGGCGCGGGGAGCGGACTCGTTGCGCGGCTCGTGGACGTATCCGGCGGTCGCCCGCGTGTAGGCGGACAGCCCGTCTGTGATGATCCTGGAGCCGGGTTCGACGTGGGCGCGGATGGCTTTGCGCAGTTGGAAGGCCGACCGGTCGGGGACGACCGCGAGCCTGACCCTGCCGAATCTTTTGCCGCGCCCGGCGCGCTCGACGGCTGCGACCACGAGTTCCTTGCCGGTCTGCCCGCCGGCGCCGGGATGGACCCCGCCATGCAGCCGCTCGTCTACCTCCACGGTCCCGGACAGCTTCGCCTTCGGGGCGGCGTGGACCGCGGCCCGGCACTTGGCGAGCATAGTCCAGGCCGTCTGGTACGAGCCGACCGGCAGGACCCGGGACAGGGTCAGCGCGGACACGCCGTTGGCGGGCACGGCCATCAGCCACGCCGCCTCGAACCAGACACTCAACGGGGTGCGGGTGTCTTGGAAGACGGTCCCCGCCGTCGCCGACACGCGGCGGCGGCACCTTGCGCAGCGCCGCAGGCCGTCTTTGCCGCGCGGCCCGCGGCCAGCGCCGCACCAGGGGCAAACGAACCCGTCCGGCCAGCGCAGCC
>JAITFE010000095.1 GCA_031281585.1 Bifidobacteriaceae bacterium
CGACCACGCGGTCTACAAGACCAGGAACGTCGTCGAGCGGTTCTTCGCCCGGATCAAACAGTTCCGGGCAGTGGCCACCCGCTACGACAAACACGCCCGCAACCACCGGGCCGGGATAGCCCTCGCCGGAATCATAACCTGCCTCCGAGACACCTTATGAGACACGCCCTAGTCGGATTGGGTTCTGGACGAGGGCCGGGCAAGGTTGCGTTGACCAGCGGCGGCGAGGGTGCCGAGCTCTCCGAGGAACGCGTCGCGTTCCTAGTCGGGACCAGCCTGCCGGACGCGGAGGGAACCGATCCCGAAGGAGGCGGCATCGTGTTCGTATTCGACGGCGCCTATAGGGCGCTGGCGGGTTCTCGTCTTTCCGGTCGTGTTCCGCTTGGCCTGGGCGACTGTTTGCGTTGTTAGGGTGGAGTGCGATGGTCTATTACTTGCGGGTGATTTGGGGTCACGCATTCGTGGACGAGCCCGTCCTGCTTCTCTGCGAGGTGACGGACGGCGAGGAGACGAGGAAGGTGGAGGTGTACCGTGACGGCCATGCCGATCTGGCGGACCGCCGGCGCTCGACAGGGTCGACTCGCTTGTCCGTGTCGCCCTTGCCCTCGGTTGAGGAGATTTCCGCCCAGGACGAGTTCACGGCGGAGCGGATCACGCGGCCCGAGTTCGACAGGGCGTGGCTGGCGGCTCTGCGAGGGCATCGGCTCTGAGCTGCGCGGCCCGGGGTGGCGACCCCCCCAGCGGTGACGCGCGTGAGGCTGAGGCCGATGTCCAGCGTCGTGTTGTTTGGCGGTGTTTGAGGCGGGTTGTTTGACGGTGCGGGGGGGTGGCGTTGGGGCGGGGGTTGCCGTCAGGATTGTGACGGTCTTTGTCGGGCGGCCCCCGGCGGCCCGTTGATCGGTTGGGCGGCCGGGGGCCTGGCGCGTTGGGAGCGCGCTTGTGTTGACGGTATGCGTTAATCAGCTGGTTGTCGAGGCGAGGTTGCTGGCCGGGGGTTACCGTTGCCCGGTCTGCGGCGGGGTGTTGCGGCCTTGGGGATGGGCCCGGTTCCGCGTGGTGTGGGACGGTTTCGCGGGGCGGGGCGTGTCGCGGGCGCGGTTCGCGCCGAGGCGGGCGCGGTGCTCGGCGTGCGGGGCGACGCATGTGCTGTTGCCGGTGTTGTTTTTCTCCAGGCGGGCGGACTCGGCCCGCGTGATCGCCCGCGCGGTGGAGTGGCGGGCGGCGGGTCTGGGTTGGCGGCGGATCGCGTCGCGGCTGGCCCGGCCGCCGACCACGGTCAGGCGCTGGCTCAAGGCCGCCGGGACGGCGGCCGAGGCGGGGGCGGGCGTGTTGCTGGCCGCCGCGTTCGAGGTCGCCCCGGATCCGGCCGCGGTGTCGCCGAGGCCGGCCGGGTCCCCGCTTGGGGGCCTGGTGGCCGTGTTGTCGGCGTTGGCGGCGGCCGTGGGGGCGCGTTGGCGGCGCCCGGCGGGTTCGTGGCAGTCGGCGGGCGCGGCGGCGTGCCGGTCCCGGTTGTTGCAGGCGTCTTGGTGGGCGGGGGAAGCGCAACACGAGTTGGCGCTTATGCCGGCGTGGTGGTCTGAGACAGGGTTGGCTCCGGGCCTGTGAGGGGCGGGCCCGGCGCCCGGCGCCGGCCGGTAAGGGCCGGCGGGGCGCCTGTTTCGATCCCGGGAGGGGGATGGCTGGCATGGTTGAGGCGGTTTCGAGGTCTGAGAGGGCCGACAGGGTGGCGATGTGGCGTTGGGGGGTGATACGCGACGCGATCGATCCGGAGCTGACCGCGAAGCAGCGCGGCCGGGTGGTGCGGCGGATCGCGGGGGAGGCTCATCCCGCGCCGGGCGGGGGGACCAGGCGGGTGTCCAGGGAGACGGTCGACCGGTGGCTGCGCGCGTGGCGGCGCGGCGGCCTGATGGGGCTGCGGCCGTCGGGCAGGCAGTCCGAGCCGAGGACCCCGCAAGAGGTTTTGGACATGGCGGCGGCGTTGAAGAAGGAGCGGCCGGAGCGGACCGCGGCGCAGGTGCGGAGGGTGATGCTGCGCGCGGCGGGGGACGCGCCGTCCGAGTCGACGATCTTGAGGCATTTCCGCAGGCTCGGGTTGAACACGGCCGCGCCGCCGGAGGCCCACGGCCGTTTCCAGGCGGACTTCCCGAACGAGATCTGGGTCGGGGACGCTTTGCACGGCCCCAGGGTCGCGGGCCGGAAGGCGTACCTGTTCGCGTTCCTCGACGACCATTCCCGGTACGTGACGGGCGCGAGGTGGGCCTGGTCCGAGGACCACGCCCGCCTCGCGATCGCGTTGCGGCCGGCGCTGGCCGCGCACGGGATCCCGTCTTCCCTGTACCTGGACAATGGCGCCGCGATGGTGGACGGCGCGCTGGGGCGGGCGTGCGCCCGCCTCGGGATCCGGCTGGTCCACTCCGCGCCGGGCCGCCCGCAGGGCCGCGGCAAGATCGAAAGATTTTTCAACACGGTCGACGGCCAGTTCCTCGCCGAGGTCGCCCCAGCCGGCGGCGAGGGCCCCGCCGGCGGCTCCCCGGTCGGCTCGCTGGAGGAGCTGAACTCCTTGTTCGACGCGTGGGTGGCGTCCGTCTACCACCGGGCGCCGAACGACACGACCGGGCAGGCGCCCGCCGACCGGTGGGCGGCGGGGTGGGCCAGGGCGGAGCCCAGGCGCGCCACCCTGGAGCAGATCGCGGACGCGTTCAAATGGTCCGCCACGAGGAAGGTCCGCAAAGACGCGACCGTCCAGCTGGCCGGGAACACCTACGAGGTGGACGCGTCCCTCGCCGGCCGGAGGGTCGAGGTCGTCTACGACCCCTACCAGATGGGCTCCCCGGTCGAGGTGCTCCTCGACGGCGAGCCCGCCGGGCGGGGCGAACCGGCGGTGATCGGCCGGCACGTCCACAAGAAAGCGCAGGCCGCGGCCCGCGACGAGGACAAAGGCGCCGAGGGCGGCGCGGCGACCGGGATCGACTACCTCAGGCTGGTGGAGCGGGACCGCCGCGACGAGATAGCGGCCGCCGGGATCGACTACCGGGCGCTGTCCGACGACGAGGCCGCCCAAGACCTCGACGGCGGCCCGGGCGGGGACGACGGCTGGGAGCAGGGGGCGCTGCTGTGAGCGTCGACCGCCTCCAAACCCACTGGGGCCTGACCCGGATGCCGTTCGGCAAGGGCGTGCCAGTCGAGTCCCTGTCCCGGCACAAATCGTTCCAAGAGGCGGTCGCGAGGGTGTCGTGGGCGGTCGCGCAACGCCAGGTCGCGGTCGTCACCGGCGAAGTCGGGTCCGGGAAGACCATGGCCGTCAGGGCCGCCCTCGCCGGACTCGAGCCCGCCCGGCACCTTCCCGTCTACATCCCCGACCCGACCATCACCCTGCGCGGCGTCCACTCCCAGATCACCGCCGCGCTGGGCGGGCAGCCCCAGTTCCACACCGGGATGCTCGCCACCCAGACCGCCAAACTCCTCGCCGGCGAGCTCGACGAAAGAGGCCGCCTCCCCGTCGTCGTGATAGACGAAGCGCACCTCCTGTCCAACCAGGAGCTCGAGTCCCTGCGGATGCTGACGAACTGCGACATGGACTCCCAGTCGGTGTTCGCGCTGGTCCTCGTCGGCCAGCCGACCCTGCGCCGCAGGCTGAAGCTCGCCGTCCTCGCCGCCCTCGACCAAAGGATAGGAGTCCGCTACCAGATGGCCGGCATGGACCCGGCCGAGACGACCGCCTACCTCAAAACCCACCTCGCGTGGGCGGGCCGGTCCGAGCTGCTCTTCGCCGACGACGCGGTCGCCGAGATCTGGCAGGCGTCCCGCGGCCACCCCAGAGCCGTCAACAACCTCGCCACCGCCGCGATGGTCGCCGCCTACGCCGCCGGCAAAGCCATCGTCGACAAAGAATGCGCCGTCGCCGCCGTCATAGAGAACACCGACTAACCCCGCCGCCGCCAGCCTGGCGACCAACGCGGCAACACGACCATGGGGCCCCCACCCGGGGGCCCCATCCCCATGCCCGCATCGGCGCCCCCAACGACGCCAACACCGTCAAATCAGGTGACGGCTAACAGCCGAGACAACAACGAACAGCCCGATAGGGCAATTGTTTCCTACGATGCCGAACACACCCAAATTGGGAGGCCGTCGAAATGGCGGGAAGCGGACTCAGTTTGACTGGCGGCCAGCGCCGCCGGTGGGAGGATTGTCGAGTGGACCGGGCGGATGAGTTGAGGCGGTTGGATTCGGGGCCGCGCCCGGGCGAGCGGTCGGGTTTGGCGGGGGTCGTGGAGATCCGGTTGGAGACCGGCGTCGACGCGGACCTGGTGATCCATAGGGTCAAGGACGTGCTGCGCATCGTGTTGTCCACGACCGAGGAAGAGTTGGAGCGAGGCGAGGCGTCCGGGCTGCCGGACTGGCTGATGGAGACATTCGCGCCCAACGGCCCCGAAGACGACCTGGACGGCCGCCTCTGGTGGGCGTCGCCCGAACGGGAGAAATGGTGGGGCGGGTTGAGCAGCCGCACGCGGCGGCTCGTCACGACCTATACCCCCTGGCGCGAATGGTACGCGCCCTACACGCTTGACGCTTGGGTGTATTCGTTTTCGGAGGAGTTCCGGACGTGGTTTTGGTGGGACGCGCGGGTTGACGGGCCGGACCGTGCGAGCGTGTTCATCGAAGTCGACGGGTGGCCGTACTCGTGGTTCCAGTTGGAATGGCTGTTGGCCGTGGCTGGCGCGGACGTGGTCGACAACCTGGGCTGATCGGCCTGTGTGATCGGGTTCCTTCGCGGCAGGTGCGGGCGGTGTTCGACGCCGTGCCGGCGTCCTCGCGTCGTACGAATGCGCGGGCGGTCGCCGACGCGGGACGCCGCGAGCCCGTTGGCGGAGGAGACTCGGCGACCGGGCGGACCTCGCCGATGTTGACGCGAGGCCGACCGTGGCGCGCGACCCGGCGGCACCCGCCGACCCGTGACGGCCGGGGCACCTCGAGACCGCAGGAGCCCCGCCGGGCCGGGAACAAACCAAGGCGGAGGCGAGAACCTTCGGGGCACGGCATCGTCGGCTTCGCTTGGGGCGGCCCGGGGCCCGTCTGCGGCGGCGCGGGGCCGCTGGTCGCGGGCCGGCCGATCAGCTCCAGTGACCTGATCCAACCACGCGAAAAGGGCTGAGAGCGTTCACGCCGGTCGGGCGATTGCCGCCGAGCGGCATATGTTGCCATATGTTATGGCGCCGGTGTTGAAAGGAGCGGATCACGCCACGAGCGGTCCCCGCGCCGGCATACATGCTCGACACGAGCACGTGCTCCTTTCTGATGCGCGCGCTGCCCGCAGTCGTCGCAAACCTGGGAAGAGCGCAGGCCAGCGGCGCCAGCATCGTAATATCCGCCATCGTCCACTCGAAGCTCCGCGACGGCACCCTCGGGTCGAAGGCTTCCCCGAAACACGCCGCCATGGTGGCCGACTCCACCGCCCGGCTCGACGGCGTTGTCCCATGGGACCAGGCCGCCGCAGACCAAACCGCTTTGATCCGCCGCGACCTGCGGCGGGCGGGAACGCCCATCGGCGTCAACGACTCCGCCATCGCCGGACGCTGTTTGGCTGCGGGCGCGACTATCGTGACGAACAACACCGGCAAGTTCCGCCGCGTGAAGGGCCTCGCGGTCGAAGACTGGGCCAACTCCTGAGCACAGGGCGGCCGATCCGATGGTGTTGGCGCGGGCGGCCAGTTCGGCTTGTGGTTCGGGTGCAGGGTGCTTCCCCGCAGCGAAACACTTGGTCGGACCTCTATGCAACCGATGGTCGCCACTGTATGTAACGGAACGTCGGCCGGTTGCCGCCTCCCCCGACTGCGCTTTGGGCGGTCGCCGCAGGGGCCGGCCCGCCTGATCCAACAGACCGATCGCCCGACGGCCTATGCCAAGTGGGTCCCGCGGTTCTAGCCTGGGAGGCATGTTCGATCCTTTCTATTCCCTCACCCCCCGGTTTCTCGCCGCCGTCTCCTTGATTGAACGCGCCCGCGGCCGGATCGACGCCGCCCGCCTGACCACCGAGCAAGCGGACTCGCTGCACCGGCAGGCCGAAAGCGACATGGCAGTCGCCTCGGCCGGCCTTTCCGACACCTCCCTGACCAAGCGGGAAATCGAGGCCATCTTGGCCGGCGAGGAGGTCCACGCGCCCGCCCGCGCGGTGACGGAGGTCCACAACGCCCGCGAGGGCATGCGCTGGGGGCTGGCCCGCGAACAGGACCGCTCCCCCCTCGCCCTGGAGGACATCGTGGAAATGCACCGCATTTTCGCCCAGGGGCTGATCCCGGACGTGCACCTGGGCGCCTTCAGGCCCGGACCCGCGCTGATCGGCGACCAGTTCGTCGGCTCGGACTGGGGCAAGTACAAGGCCCCGCCGGCCGAGTTGGTCGAGGCCCGCCTGGAGGCGCTGCTGCGGTGGCTGGCGACGGCCGGGGACGACCCGCATCCCGTCATCGCGGCCGGCATTGCCCACCAGGAGATCGCCTCGATCCGGCCGTTCAACGTTTCCACCGGGCAGATCGCGCGCCTGACCTCGCGGATCGTGTTGGGCCAGCACGGCTATTCCTTCCAGGACGGTTTGGCCCTGGGCTTGTATTACCTTGACAACCGCTCGGCCTATTACGCCGCCTTGGACAACGGCGCCAGCTATTTGGAGCGGGCCCACAACTCCCGCAACACCTGGCTGTCCTTCTACCTGCGCGGCCTGCTGAACGAGGTCGACCGGCTCACCGCGCTGTTCTCCGGCTTCGAGGTGGGCGACGAGTTCGCCCAGGCCTGGCCCGCCATGCGCCGCGACGAGGCGGCCCTGCTCGCCTTCGCGGACCACTACGGCTCGCTTTCCCTGCACGATGCCGTCGCCATCCTCTCCCCCACCCCCAAACGTTTGGTGTCCCGCCGGTTGGAGGCCATGGTCAAGGAGGGCCACCTGGTCAAGGACCAGGATGCCGACCCGGTGCGCTACCGCCCGTCGGTGACCGCCTGACGCCGGAGGTCGAAGACCCTCGGGTCGGCCAGGAACGCCGCCACCAGCGGCGCGCAGTAGAAGAACGGCAGGAAGTAGCGCACCAGCATGCCCGGTCCGGCGAAGACCGGGACGCAGGTGGCCAGGAGCAGCAATCCGACCGGCAGGAAGGCGGTCGGCTGCCCGCTCCGGCCCCTGGCCCAGGCGAGCGCCGCCGCGAATCCGGTCAACCAGAGGTAGGTGGCCGGGGACCACAGCCAGGCCAGAATGGGCGTCTCGAAGGGCACCTTCGACTTGGAGGAGAAGGCGGCATACGCCTGGTGCACAAACGCGGGTCCTTTTGGATCCGCTACCCCAGGGCTTTCCGTGTTGTAACAGAAGTAGCTGGTGCCCGTGGCCGGGTAAAGGGCGTCAGGTCCGGACACCGAGTACACGTCCACCACGGCGCCCGGCAGCCACCCTTGGACGGTGTTGGCGGCCAGCGCGTCCGCGTAAATGCCGGGGTGGGCCAGGCCCACCTCCGCCCAGAGCTTCACGAAACGTTTGGTGTCCATCTGGAGGCGGGCGGTGTCAGCGCCGAGCATGACCGGGTCGGCCAGTTGGGGCCGGTAGACCGCGAGCGCCTCCGGCTTCACGTAGGACTCGAGGACGGCCCGTTGGTCCGGCGTCATGGCGCTCGGGGAAGCGTTGTAGGCGCGGGCGAGTTGCTGCAGCGGCACCGAGTAGGCGGCGACGGCGTTGCCGGCGGGCAAATGGAGGATCCCCTTGTACACCAGCGGGTCAAGCAGCAGGCCCGCCACCGCGGCGCTGATGAAGCAGGCCGCCAGCGCCTTGCGGGCGGGCTGTCTGACAATCACCGCCAGCAGCGCGAACAGGATGAACCCGTAGACGGCGTCCCGGCGCATGGCGATGGCGGCCACCGCCAACGCCGCGACCAGCCACCAGCGCCAGCGGCGGGGCTGTTTGAGCGCGTCGACTGTGCAGACGGCCAACGCCAGGACGACCGCCGAGAAGGCGGTGTTGCGCGCCCAGTTGAGCGAGAACAGCGCGATGGTGGGGAAGACCGCGAAGTAGGCCAAAGCCCCCCAGCGGACGCCGCGGGGAACCCGCCACGCCCGCAGGCGCCGCAAGGCGAAGGCGAACACCGCGGCGACGGCCACGGACTGCAGCATGATCCAGGCGGCTATCCCGTAGTTGTCGTGGCCGGTCAGCTTGGCCACCCCGATTTCCACCCCCGTGGCCAGGAAGGTGTGCAGCGGCGGCATGGCCGTGGTCAGCGCGTGGCCGGAGGCCAGCCTGTGGGCGGTGGCCGCGTCATAGCACCAGAAGCCCGGCCAGCCGGACAGCCAGACGGGAGTCCAGGCCAGCCAGATGACGGCCCAGTCGAAGAAGAAGGCCCGTGGGCGGTTCCGCCAAACGGCCATGGGGCGGAGGCGGGGACGTTCGACCAGCCAGCGGGCCGCCGCCACGGCGCCCGCGAAGACGGCGGCCAGAGCCGCGATGGTCACATAAAGCCAAGGCGAGGTCCAGTGCGCCGAACCGTCCCTGATGACCGCCACGCCCACGGCGGTGGCGGCGCCGAAGACCACGCCGAGGACCCAGGTCAACGGGCCGCGCAAGGCCTGGTCCCAGCCGAGGAGCGCCCTGGACCAACGCCCGCCGCCAGACGCCGCCTCTTCCCGTGGTCGCGCCAACTTCATGAACCGGCCCGCCCGCCTAAGGGTGGCGTGGCAGAAGCGGTCGCCCTTGAGGCTGGCCCCCGCGCCTCGGACGGGGGAGTCAATAACTCCGCGCCGTCCGCGCGGCGGGACCGCACAACCAGAGCCAGACGGCGGGCACGGCGCGGGCTGGTGCTCCGCCGCCGAATGGCGGCCTCAAGGCCGCGCCGCCACGCGGCCACCCGCAACTCCGCCTCGGCCAGCGCGTTCGCCCGGTCCCGGCTCGGCTCACCCAGCCAGCGGCCGGCCCGGCGGACGACAACCGACCGGCCCTTCAGCGGCGCCACCGCCAACCGGCCGACAAGGCGGGCCAACGGCGGCGCCCAGGGGGCCGGGTCGGGCGCGCGGGCGGCCTTGATCCGGGGGTCGAGCCCCCGCGCGACCCGCCCGCTCACCACCACGGCCGTGACCGGCCGGCCGTCGAACAGGGCCTGGCCAACCAGGCCGGACAACTCGTCCCAGCCGCTCTCCGTCAACGCCGCCGCCACCAGCGGGGCGGCCAACGCCGGGGCCGCGCCCCCGGCGGGCGCCTCGGCGAACGGCGCGCGACCCGCCGCGACCCGCCGTTCCATAGCGCCGAATTGGTCCGCGCCGTAACGCAGCGCAATCGCCTCTCTGACCGCCCGCGCCGCGCCGGGGGCGCCCCGGCGCAAAGACCCCTCCAAGTCCCCCACCGCCCGCGCCACCGCCGCGCCCGCGCCGGGCCCCAGAGGCGGGTCGATCATCACCGCCCGCCCGGCGGCGACGGCTGGGGCCATGGTCTGCAAAGTGCCGTGGTTACGGGCCACGACCAGCGGCAACCCGCCGAGCAGGCCCTCCAGCGGGGCCAAACCGAAGGTCTCGGCGGGCGAGAGGTGGAGTTGGAGGTCCGCCGCCGCCATCGCTTGGGCCACCTCGACGCGGTTCAGCGCCCCCAAGAAGAAAATCCTGTCCGCCACGCCGAGCCGCAAGGCCAAGGCCTCCAAGTCGGCCCGGGCCGGCCCATGGCCGGCCAACGAGAGCCGCAGGCCCGCGCGCCGACGCGCGGAGCAGACGGCGGCGAAGCCGCGGACCACCGCGAACACGCCCTTCGCGGCGTCCAGGTTGCCCACGTACAACCAATGGTCCAGGCCCGCCTCGACCGGACGGTCCAGGAACGGGAACTCGGCCGGGTCCACGGGGTTGCCGACGGCCCAGACCTTGGCCCGGTCGGCCGGGAAGGCGCGCCGAATCCGACTGGCGGCGTCCTCCCCGGCGGTCAAGACGGCATCGGACATAGACACAACCCGGCCGTACAGCGAACGCGACGCCCGCTTCCGCAAAAGTTGCGGCAGGTAGGAGGCGTGCTCCGCCAAAACGAGCCGCTGGCCGGGCCGCAGGGCCTGGGCGGCCGCGAACCCGGTGGGCAGGCCGACGTGCGCGAACACCACGTCCGCCGCCTCGACCGCCGCCCGCGCGGCGCCGGTCAGGGCGCGGGCCTGCGCCTCGGCGGCCTCCGCCCTGGGCAGGGAATGGCCCACTTTGACTGGCATCCACAGGACGCGGCCCTCCGGCGCCCGCCGCTCCGAGGCCGCGCGCGGGTCGTCCGGGGCCACCAGCTCCAGGTGGACCACGGTCAGCTTGTCCTCGGGCCAGGCCAGGGCGCGCGCCCAATCGCGGACAAAGGCGCCGGCGTAGGGCTTGTCCTCGGTGGGGTACCAGGGGGTCGCCACGACGGCCTGGCCGGAACCGCTCACGGGTCCGCCAGCGGCACGAGGCCGGCGTACAGCTCCGCCAGCTTCTCCGCTTGGGTCTCCCACGCGAAACGCTCTTTCAGCGCGGGCGCGCGGGCGGCCCGCGCCAAAGCCTCCCGGTCCGCCAGGACCAATCGGATCGCCTCCGCGATCGAGGCCGGGTCGGCCGGGTCGAACGTGACGCCAATCCCGGCTTCCGCCACCAACTCCCCCATAGCCTTGACGCGGCTCACCGCCACCGGCAGGCCGGCCCACAGGTAGTCGAACAGTTTGTTCGGCAACGCCATCTCATGGTTCGGCAGGCCAAGGGCCATGGGGTGGATGCCGAAAGTCGCGCTCGACAAGAACCGCACCACCTCTTCCGGGGTCACCGGCTCCACCAGGTGGACCCGGTCCCCCACGCCCAGCTTGGCCGCGTGCTCGGCCAGGCCGAGCGCCACCGGGTAATGGGCGTTCGGGACGCAGACCAAGGCCAAGTGCACGTTTTCCACCAGCGCCACGCCCTCGATCAGTTGTTTGAGGTTGCGGTTGGCGGCCAGCACACCGGCGTACACACCAAGGGGAACATCCAAGCCCAGGCCCAACGCCGCGCGCAGGTCCGGCCCGCAGGCCTGCTCCTGGCCCGCGCGCAACAGCGGGGTGTTCAACACCACCGTGGGACGCGTCGGCAAGCCCAACTCCTGCGGCAACAGGTCGGCGATCGGCTCGGAGACGGTGATGACGGCGTCCGCCTCACGCGCGAACTCCCTCTCCATGGCCGTGTAGGCGGCCTCCCAGAAGGGGTTGCCGCCCAGCATCCCGGCGACGTATTCGTGGGCGTCGTAGACCAGCTTGACCTGTTTGCCGCGCGCCGCCAGCCGCCGCTTCGCATGGACGCCGGCGCCCAGCAGGTGCACGTCGTGGAGGTGCAACAAGTCCGGCTCCAGCTTGACAAGCCAGGGGTTGAAGACGCCTTCCAAATCCGCCACGTTGGCCAGTTCTTTGCGCCACGGCTGGCGGCGCCGCCACGCCTCGTAGCGGCTTTGGCGCCGCTCGGTCCGCACGGACAACGCCTTGGAGCGCACGCGGTGGGCCAGTTGGGCCGCCCGCAGCGAAACCGGCACGCGGTCGGTGTCGAGGCGGGCCCGCCGGGCCGCCAGTTCGGCCGCCCGGATGCGGCGGGCGCGCGCGTTCGCGTAGCCGATCGGCAGCCAGTTGCGCCCCGCGGCCGCCTTCTTCGACACCCGGCGCTGCGCCTCTTGCCGCAGTTCGTAGGCGACGGGCAGGCCGACCGTCCGGGCGCCGCCCAGCTCGCCTTCGGTGACCACATGGCCCGTGTCGTCCGCCCACAGCAGCGTCACCCGGTAGCCCATCGCCGCCGCCGATGCCGCCGACTTGCGCACCCTCGCGTCCGCCGTTATCGGGTTGGCCACGGCCATCACCAAGTGGGGCCCCTTAGCCGACACCCGTCCCCTCCTTCAACAGCGCGATTTCCTGGGCGGCCATCTGGGCCATAGTCATACTAGACCGGACGCGCCGGGCGGCCGCCGCCGACTTGGCCGCGAACACGTCGGGGTGGCGGTACAGGTCGCCGATCGCCTGGACAATCCCGTTCGGGTCGTCCGGCGCCGCCAGGTAGCCCTCCGCCTCCGACATGAACTCCGGCACCGCCGCCACGGCGTTGGAGATCACCACCAGCCCGCACGCCATCGCCTCGTCGCGGGAGACCCCTTGCGAGTCCCAGCGGGTCGGTTGGAGCATCACCCCGTAGTCCTGTTGGAGTTCGGCGATCTCCTGGTGGGTGGCGAAGCCGCGCCGCAGCTCCACATTGGCGAATCGCGCCAGCGGCTCCGCGTCCTGCCCCCACAATTCGCCGTCGCCAATGATCAGGAACCGCAGTTCGCCGAAGAACGGCTCTCGGCTCAGCGCCTCGATCGCCTGGGCGGCCAGGTCGGTGCCGTATTTCCGGCTGGCGAAACTCCTGATCATCAGCACGCGCAGACGTTGGGCGGGCGGTTTGGGCCGGTAGGCGAACAAGTCGGTGTCAACGCCGTTGTTGACCACCGCCGTGCCGCCGGGCGGCAGCCGCAGGTCAAATTCGGCCAGGTCTTCGGCGACTTCCGCCGCGAAGGTGCGCGAGACGAACACCAGCTTGACCGCTTCGCCGACATGGGGCACAACCTGGCGCCACATGTCCATCAGGTTTTCGGTGTGCCGCACCAGCCGGTCATGGTCCTCGGCGGATTCGATCGCGAAGCCGCGCCGCCACCAGGGTTGGATGTCGCTGCCGTGGACCCAGATGGTCAAAGCCACCGCGCCGACGTGCTCCTTGAGGGCCTCCCACACGTGGGGTTTGAGGAAGTGCACCCCCACGGCGGCGTAGCGGCCCGACTCGATGAGTTGGTGGAGCAGTTCGGGCGGGCCCTGAAGCACCTGGACTCCCAGGTGCTCGCGCCATTCTTTGGCCCCGCTCGGCTGCAGCACCATCACGTCGACCTCGAAGCCCAGTTCTTGGTACACCTTCACGCGGGTGTGGACAAACCCGAAGCTGTAGAGGTTGTCGGCGCTGGGATAGCCCGCGCTGATCAGCAGCACCCGGTCGCGGGAGCTCTTCAGCGGCAGGGTCTCCCTCCGCTCGTGGTCCGCGAGCTTCACACCGGTGAAGCGCGAGACGCCGGAGCCGAGAGCCCGCACGGCGAGCCTCACCCGCGCCGCCTCTGGCGGCGGGACCACTCGGTGCCGGGCGTTCCAGCCGTGCCAGCGGCTCTGGACCACGCCGCCGTTGGCGTCCATCAGCGTGATCGCCACCTGGCCCTCGGCCGTCCCCTGCCCGGACAGTTCGACGTGCAGCGCCCCGCCGGCCGCCACCCGCGTCAGGGGCAGCGAGCCGCGCAGGCCCAACGACATGGTGGTGCCCTCTCCGCGAGCGACCTCCCAGACCAGGTCGGCCCCGTCCCGCCAGGCGTGAAGGGCGCCGCCCAGGGCCGCGAAGCGGCCGGTCCGCCAAGCCGCGGGTTTGACCTGCCAGCCCCGGTCGCGGTCTTGGGGCCGCGCCGCCGCCTGCGCCAACTGCCGGGCGATGGCCGGCCACGGCTCCCGCTCCAGCGGCTTCCCCGTCGCCTGGGCCACCATCTGGCACAGCCGTGCCCGGTGGGAGTGCTCGCCGGCTACGGCGGCCGGGTCGAGGACAACCGGCCGGCCGGGACCGGCCGCCTGGTCGAAATAGTTCCAAATCGCCCGCGAGTAGGCGGCGTCCGCGTGGCCCTCGGTGATGAGTTGGCCCAGGAGGCCCGCGCTCATGCGGGTCTCGGAGGAGGCGTCCGGTTCGGCCGGCTCCTCCCCGCCCCGGCGCCCCGGCAGGGGCGCCACGCCCACGCGCTCCGGGCCCAGTTCCCGGCTGAGCTCCAGGGCGACTGACAGTTCGGCGGCGAAGACGAAGTCGAATCCCTCCGCCACGCCCAGGAAGGGCGCGGCCTGGTCTGCGTCGCCCGTCAGCCACAAGAACCGGGCCGGACCGTCCACTTCGCCAAGGCTGGCTTCCCGGACGACCGGCAACGGCAAACCGGTCGGCTCGACTATCACAACGTCCGGCGCGCTGGAGCCATCCGCCAGGAGCCCCGCCTCGTCCAGACCGGCACGCAGGTCGGCGCCGCCGACCAGTTGGACCGCCAGGTTTCCGCCCGCCTCGGCTTTGGCGGCCAGGCGGCTGAGCCGCTCCGCGCGACCGGCGGGGACTGTTCGGGGCGCCTTCGACAACTGCCCGGCGGGGTAGCGCGCGACGGGGATGGAACGGTAAACCAACCCCGGGTACCGGTGACCCGCCAACCTCTGGATCCTGATCAGAACCCGCCGGATCCGGCGCCTCAAACGCATCCGGAGCAGGATAACAGATATGGCAGAATGATCCGGTGACCGCAGGTAGGATCGTTTTCTTGTCCGCCAACAACAACGCTTTGGTCGACGCGAGGATGCTGCGGCAAGTCGAGGCGGCGAACCAATTCGGCTATGAGGCGACCGCCGTCGGCACGGCGTTTTGGGGCGGGGACGAGGAACACGAGGTGCCCGGCGGCCGGGTGATCGTCAAACGCCTGCCGCGCCGTTTGGAGGGGCGGGGCGTGACCGCCCGGCTGCGGGCCGTGAAGGAAGCGTTGCTCCCTTTCTCGCTAACGGCCAGCCCCAACACCGTCCGGGCGCTGGCCGCGTTCTTGGCCCGTGACGCCGCCCACGGCGGCGGGCCCGCGCCGGCGCGGGCGGCCCGCAAGCTGCACTCCCGGGCGATCGCCGCGGTGGCGAAGGCCCGCTTGACGGTGCGCCGGCCCAAGGCCGGCGTGGAGGTCTACGCGGAGGCGGCCCGCTGGGAGCGCGCCAGGGCCCGTCGGCTGTTCTTCTACCGCCTGTTCCCCTGGGCCGCCCGGTGGCGGGTGGTCGCGCCGGACCGAATCGAGGAGGAGTTGGCCGTGGGGCCACTCCTGGACCAGCTGAGACCGGACATCATCCACGTGCATGACGTGTACATGACCGACGTGGCGGCGCGGGCGCAGTCGCGGGCCGCCGCCCAGGGCCGGCGGATCGCCTTGGTCTACGACGCCCGCGAATTCGTCCCGGGCCTGGCGTACACGAACCCGCGCCTGGTGGCGGCCCACGCCCGCCTGGAGAGGGAATACATCAAGCGTTTCGACCGCGTCATCACGGTCTCCGAGCCCCTCGCGGACCTGCTGCGCCGCCACTACAAGCTGCCGCGGCGCCCGGAGCTGGTCATGAACGTGCCCGTGCTGGCGCCCCGCCGCCCGGAGACTCCGGACATACGGACTGCGGCGGGCGTGGCCGAAGGCGTTCCGCTGTTGGTCTACGGCGGCGGCGTCCATCCCGGCCGCGGCGTCCAGACCGCCATCCAGGCGTTGCCGCTCCTGCCGGACGCGCATCTCGCGGTTGTGGTGCGCACGGTCGCCTGGATGCCCGCCGAGCTGATCGAGCTGGCCAAGCGGGAAGGCGTCCAAGACCGGCTCCACGTGGTGCCGTTCGTGGACCACGACCAGGTGGTCCACTATTTCCGTTCCGCGGACATCGGGTTGAGCCCGCTGCTCGCGGCCGTCAACCACGAAGTGGCCCTGACCAACAAGTTCTTCGAGTACCTTTTCGCGGGGCTGCCGATCGTCACCAGCCTGGGCGCCCAAGCCGACCTGGTCCGCCGCCTCGACCTGGGCGCCTCCCACCGGCCGGACGACCCGGCCGACTTGGCGCGGGCCGTGGGCGAAGTGATGCTCCGCCTGGCGGAACTGAAAGAGCGCATTCAAAACGACCACGAGTTGCTGGCCAAGTTCAGCTGGGAGGCCCAGCTGCCGGTGCTGGAGCGCGTCTACCGGGAGGTGTCACAGCCATGAGCTCGACGCAGAAGATCATCAGCGTGGTTGGCGCCCGCCCGCAGTTCGTCAAGCTGGCCCCGGTGGCGGAGGCCATGGCGGCGGCCGGGGTGGACCACCGGATTGTCCATTCCGGCCAGCACTACGACGCGGCCATGTCGCAAGCCTTTTTCGCCGACCTGGCGATTCCCGCCCCGGACGTCAACCTGGGTCTGGGCTCGGGTTCGCACGGCCACCAGACCGGCGCCATGCTGGGGGCCCTCGAAGACGTGTTCCTGGCCGAACGCCCGGACTGGGTGCTGGTCTACGGCGACACCAACACCACGCTCGCCGCCGCCATAGCCGCCGTCAAACTGCACCTGCCGCTGGCCCATTTGGAGGCCGGGCTGCGCTCCTTCAACCGCCGCATGCCGGAAGAGCACAACCGCGTGCTCACGGACCACGCCGCCGACCTGCTCCTGGCGCCCACGGCGGTGGCGATGGCCCACCTCGCGCGCGAGGGCCTGGCCAAGACCTCGCGCCTGGTCGGCGACGTCATGACGGACGTCTGCTACCGGGTGGCGAACGCCGTCCGGCCGAAGTGGCGAAGCCAGCCCGGACCGGTCGACGATTACAGCCTGGCCACCATCCACCGCCCGGCCAACACTGACGACCGGGCCCGCCTTGACGCCATCCTGGACGCCCTGGCGGCCCTGCCCGGCCACGTCCGCCTGGCCACCCATCCCCGCCTGCGGGACAAGGCCGCCGAATTCGGGCTCAACCTGGCGCGCGGCGGGATCGAGCCGATTGAGCCCCTGAGCTACCCCGCCATGGTGGCCGAGGTCCTCGACTCGAAGAACGTGGTGACCGACTCGGGCGGCCTGCAAAAGGAGGCCTACCTGCTGGGGCGCCCCTGCACCACGGTGCGCCCGGAGACCGAATGGGTGGAAACCCTGGAGGGCGGATGGAACGTGCTGGCGAACCAGCCGGACCGGATCGTCGCCGCCGTCACCCGCCCCCGGCCGACCGCCGAACGCTCCCAGCCTTACGGCGACGGACACGCCGCCGCCAGGGTTGTCGCAGAGCTGACCGCCTAGCGGCCCGCGCCGATCACCAGGCGGGTGGCCCCCGCCCAGCGCTCCGGCCTGGTCACCCGCCGCCCGTCCACCAGCACTTTGACGCCCGGCAGGTCGGCTGGCTCCAAGTCGGCGTAGACGGGATGGTCCGCCTGGATGATGGCGGCGTCGACCGGCTCGCCCAAGTGATACGGCGCCCAGCCGAAGCCCTCCAATTCCTCATCGGCGAACATCGGGTCGTGGACCAGCACGCGGGCTCCGCGTTCCGCCAGCGCCGCCACCACCGGGAAGACCCCTGAGAACGCGGTCTCTTTGACCCGCCCCCGGTAGGACGCCCCCAGCACCGCCACGGTCTTGCCCGCCAGGTCGCCGTCCAGCGCCGAGGCCGCCAGTTCGACGGCGTGCGCGGGCATGCCCATGTTGGCCTCGCGGGCGGCCCGGACGATTGTCGCCTCCGGGTCGTTGTACAGGTAAAGCCTGGGGTAGACGGGGATGCAGTGGCCGCCCACCGCGATCCCCGGCCGGTGGATGTGCGAATACGGCTGCGAGTTGGCGGCCTCGATGACTTGGTGCACGTCAATCCCATGGCGCTCGGCGAACTTGGCGTACTGGTTGGCCAGGCCAATGTTGACGTCGCGGAAGGTCGTCTCCGCCAGTTTGGCGAGCTCCGCCGCCTCCGGCGAGCCGAGGTCCCACACCCCGTTGGCCCTGGGCAGGTCGGGCCGCTCGTCAAAGTCCAGGACGGCCTGGTAGAACGCGGTGGCCCGTTCCGCGCCCCTGGCGCTCAGCGCCCCGATCAGCTTCGGGTAGCGCCTAAGGTCCCGGAAGACCCGCCCGGTCAGAACCCGCTCCGGCGAGAAGACCAGGTCGAAGTCAACCCCTTCGACCAGGCCGGAGACCTCCTCGATCAGCGGCTTCCAGCGCCCGCGGGTGGTCCCGACCGGCAAGGTCGTCTCATAGGAGATCAACGTGCCCGGCGTCAGATTGGCGGCGAGCGACCGGGTCGCGGACTCCATCCAGCCGAAGTCCGGCTCCCAGGTTTGGTCGTCCACCAGCAAAGGCACCACCACCACGATCACGTCCGCGCCCGGAATGGCCTGGCCGTAGTCCGTGGTGGCCGTCAGGCGCCCGGCGGGCACCAATCGGCCCAGCCGCTCCCCCAGTCCCGCCTCGCCCGGAAACGGCTCGCGCCCCTCGTTCACCCTGGCGACCAGCGCGGGATTGACGTCCACGCCCACCACCTGGTGGCCTTTGGCGGCGAATTGGACCGCCAGCGGCAGGCCGATCTTGCCCAGTGCCACGACCGCAATCTTCACTTCTCCGAAACCTCCACTGCTCGTTTTGCCCGCCTCAGCCTAACGCCCCGCCAGCCGTTTGATCCGGCGGACCGCGCGGTAGAAGGGCGAGCGGCGGATCCGCGCCAGTTCGGCCCGCAGGGCGTCCTCCCGCCGGTAGCGCTCGGTCAGCTCGCCCTTCAGCCGCGCCACGTCCGCCTCAAGGCGTTCCGCGCGCCGTTCGGACGCTTCCGCCGCCGCGCGCAGGGCCCGGCGTTCCGCCTCGGACTGTTCCTCCAGGCCGCCGCGCAGCGGGGCGACCTCCGCCAGGTACCGGTCCGCCAGTTGGGCGCCCGCCAGCGAAGCCTCCTCCCGCGCCAGCACGGCCGCGTTGGCCATGGTCAACAGCTCGACGTCCGATGCCGTCGGGGCGCCTTCCAGCCACCCCCGCGCCGCCCGCGTCAAGTCGAAAGCCGGCCCCGCCGCTTGCGGCCGGACGGCGGCGTGGGCCACCAGGACGGTCCTTGGCCCCGGCAGGCGCACCAGCTCGTGAATCTGCGCCCCGACGGCCGCCGTTTGGGCCGCCAACGCCCGGACGCCCAGCACCTCGCTGCCGCCGGGCAAGTCCGCCACGAGCCAATCGCCCTGGGCCAACGGGACCGGCTTGGCGGCTATCACCAATTTGGCCTGGCCGGGCGCCGAGCCGTCCGAAACGGCGCCCGTGGCGGCGGCCTGGACGGCATCGGACAAATAGCCGGGCAGGCCGGGCCTCGGGTCGAAACTGAGCCCCTGCGCCCGGGCCGCGGCGAACAACTCCGCCAACTGCCTCATCGGCGGCCCTCCAACGCGAGGAAATGCCGGTTCAGGACCTCGGCGCTGAAGCGCCCGTCGTGGAAGCGGCGGACGAAGTCCGGGCCGGCCTCCGCCAAGGCGCGGTAGGCGGACGGGTCGGCGGCGATGTCCGCCACGACCTCGGCGATCGTGGACGGGTCGGCCTCCACCACGGGCAGGGGCTCGGGATAGCGGCGGCGGGTCGCCGCGCCGATGTGGGCCACCGCCAGGCGTCCGGCCGCCATGGTCTGGCTCAGCAACGTGTCCGGGTTGCCCAGCACCACCTGGTCCACCACCACGTCGACCTGCCGCAACAGGCGCGGCACCGCCACGGGGGGAAGGCCCCGGACGGACGTGTACTCGATCATCCCCGCGTGGGCCAGGCGCCATAACGCCGCGTCCACGAATTCCGACCCTTTCATCACATCCGAGCTGGGCGCGTGGGCCACTTTCAGCTTCGCGCCCGGCTCCCACGGCGGCGCCGGGGCGAGGTCGTCGGAACTCACCACGACCGGCAGCCAGTGCGCCTCCTCGAAGTAGTCGAGCATGTCCAACGTGGACACGAACACCGGCACCCCCAGCGCGCCAAGCGCCTGGTGCAGCCATTCGGCCGCGCGGGCCCGGCTCTGGAAGAACTCCGAACGCTCGTCGTGGTAGGGGCTCCAGGGCTCCAAAGACCGGTGCAGCGCGGGCGTCCGGCCGGCCGTGCCGTGCACCATGCAGGCCACCCGCCGCCCGCTGGCCAAGAGCTGCTCGGCCTCCATCAGGCCGAACTCCTGGGCGAGGTCCGGTTCGCGCAGGTCGTTTACGCCGATCAGCCCGCGCAGATCTTCCAACAGTATGTGGCTGGCGGGCGCCACCAACTCCAACGCCAGGTCCACGCGGGCCACGGGATCCGGCAGGTCTTCTACGCGGACCAACTGGTCGGCCTCGAACACCCGGGCGGTGAACGTCCGCAACTGGATGTTCAGGGCCCTGAAGCCGGGCACGTGGCGGTTCACCGCGTCCGCCCAGGCCCGGCCTTGGCCGGCGTAGTTGGCCGAGCCGATCAGCAGGCGGCCGGGGGCGGGTGCGGCGGGCGGCGCCGACCCGCCGACGGCCGCGCGCTCGGCCAAGGCGGCCCGTTCCAACGGCGTTAGCCCTAGGGCGGCGACTTTGACGCCCTCGGGGGTGACGGTCAACCAGGTCGGCATGGGTTCGGGCGTCAATTCGAGCGGCCACGGCCTGTCGGCGAAACGCTCTTGCCCCAACCCGGCCTGGCTCAAGACCCGGTCGGTTGTGGATGGCGGCGGGTAGACAACTCCGGCCACGGATTGCCCTGCCTCCAGCGCCCTGACGGCGCCCACCGCCGCGGACTCGGTGGCCACCGCCAACACGTTGTCGAAACGCCTGGCGGCGCGGGCCAACGCGAGCGCCGCCTGTTCGTTCAGCGCCCAGGCCACAACCTGGCCCGCTGGCTGCGCCGTCAGCTCCTGGGCCAGTTGGTCTTCCCATTGGACCCGTTCCGCCGGCCGCAGCGTGACGGGCCGCGCGTGCAGGCCCGCCAGCTTGGCCGGGACCTGCGCCAACCCGGGCGCCTCGACCGCCACCACCACCAGGCTCACCATCCGGGCGACTCCTCGAGCTGGCCGAAGGCGGCGTCAAAGGTCTGGGACGCCCGGTCCAGGATCTGTTCGAACAGCGCGTTCGGCGCGCCCAGCGCGTCCTGGCCGGCCGGGCCGCTGAGGATGCCCCCTTCCCAGGGATAGGGTTCGTAGAGCACAAACGGGACGGCGCGGGCGGCGTTCAGGCTAAGCGCCACGCCAGCGCTGACCGCCGGCGGCAGAACGGCGACCACAAGGTCAAAAGGGCGGGCGTCATGCAACGTCCGGGCCGCCGCCGAGGCGCCTGGGAGCCAAGCCGCAGGCCAATGGTCCTCAGTCGGCTCGGGGAACACCCTGGCGTCCACTTCCCTCAGCCATTGCGGGGCGGCGCCGCCGTACCGCAACAGCAGGTCCGACCAGCGGTTGACGATCGGCTCCCGCCAGGCGGCGGGCTGGTCCACCCGCACCACGGTCACCGCCGGGTCGGTCCCGCCGGCGGCCCCCGAGTCCGGCCCCAAGGGGCCCGCCCCCATGGTCAGGACCGTCACCGTGTGGCCGCGCCGCGCCAAGGCGTTGACCGCCCCCAGCGCGTTTGCCGCGACCGGACCCGTGTGCGGCGGAAAGCGCCAAGCGACGAACAGCACACGCTTTGCGCCTGCGGCCGCCACGCCTCGATCCGCCACGTCTGCCACCCTAGTGGAGAGCCGGGAGATGGGCTAGGTCGGCCGGCGCCTCTTGATATGGTGTAGCCCGTGACGGCCAACCCCCTGCTCCGGCGGCCGGCCGGCCGGCTGGCGGCCGGAATCGCTTTGCTGGGCGTGGCCCTCCTGGCCGCCGCTTACTTCGGCTACTGGGTCGGCAGGCCGGGCGGGATCGACTTCTTCGGCGGGCCGGCGGCCCCCGCGTCGCCAACCCCGCCCGCCACGCCTGCGGGGACGCCCGCCTCCCCCGGGCCGTCAGTGAACCCGCTGCCGGATCCGCCCTCGCTGGAGCCGCCGCCGGTCGACCCGGCGCTGGGCTACCGGGTCTCCGGTTACCGCCCGCAGGCGATCGACCAACCGTTCGTCACGCGGAACGAGGCGACCGGGCGGACTGTCGAACTGGACGCCGACGGCGGCCTGGTCTACCGCATGAGCGAGGGCGCCGACCCGCTCTTTCAACCGGTCACCATCTCGCAATGGGCCATGAGCGCCCACACCCAGTATTGGCTGACCGGCCATGACCTTTGGCTTGACCTCGCCCGCGCCTCGGCTGAGAAGCTGCTGGACGGCAAAGTCGAGGCGGACGGCGCCTATTTCTACCCGTATCTGTACGAATGGAAAAACGCCGATTACGGCTTCGACTTCCAACCGCCCTGGTATTCGGGCATGGCCCAGGGCGAGGCGCTGTCCGTGTTCGTCCAACTGGCGCAGGAGTTCCCCGACCAGCCGGTCTGGCGCGAGGCGGCCGACGCCACCTTCGAATCCTTCCTGGCGCCGGTCAGCGCGGAACAACCCTGGGTGACCAGAGTGGAGGACGGGTACGTCTGGTTCGAAGAGTACGCCGACCCGGATCCCTTCCAGGTCTTCAACGGCCAGGTCTTCGCGCTGTTCGGGATCTACGAATACGCGCTGTTGACGGGCGATCAGCGGGCCGTCGACTTGTTCGACGGCGGCGCGACAACGGCGCTCGCCGCAATGCCGCAGCTCAGGGTGCCCGGCGAAACCTCGCTGTACTGCGTCGAGTTGGAGCGCTGCGTGGAGGCGAAGTGGCAGAACTCCAACTACCAGTCGATCCATGTCGCCCAGTTGGAGATGCTGGCGGCCATGACCGGCGACGCGGCCTTCGCCCACTGGGCACAGGCCCTGCGGAGCGACGTTTCGGACTTCACGCCCTGGCCCCCCGCCGAATACTGGCCGAAACCAGATGAAAGGCTCTAGAGCGTGAAAACGTATGGTGTTGTGCTGGCCGGCGGCGTGGGCGCGCGGCTCGGCCTGTCGGTTCCCAAGCAGATGGTCAAGGTGGCGGGCAAGACAATCCTGGAGCACACCGTCGCCGCGTTCGACTCCCACCCGCTGATCGACGAGGTCATCGTCATGATCACGCCCGGTTGGACCGAGCGGGTGGCCACGCTGTTGGGCAGCCGCTTCCGCAAACTCAGCTTGATTCTGGAGGGCGGCGTCACCCGCAACGAGACCACGCGCCGGGTGTTGGAGGCGATCGACGCGGATGAGGCGAAGGTGTTGCTGCATGACGCGGTTCGCCCGCTGGTCGACGAGCGGATCATCGCCGAATGCGTCCGGGCGTTGGACCGCCACGAGGCGGTGGACGTGGCCATCCCGTCCTCCGACACGGTGGTCATGGTGGACGACGACGAGGTCATCACCCGCATTCCCGACCGCTCCCGGTTGCGGCGCGGCCAGACGCCCCAGGCCTTCAAGCTCTCGACCTTGCGGGCGGCCTATGCGAAGGCCATCGAGGACCCGTACTTCCACGCCACCGACGATTGCGGCGTGGTGGTCCGCTACCTGCCGGAAGTGGACGTCAAGTGCGTTCTCGGGTCGGAGAACAACATCAAAGTGACGCATCCGGTCGACTTGACCATTGCGGACAAGCTGTTCCAGTTGGCCACCCAGGCGGCGCCGCACAAGTCTTTGGAGGAGTTGACCTTGGCGCTGAGCGGGAAAGTGCTGGTGGTGCTGGGCGGCTCTTACGGGATTGGCGCGGAGATCGCGCGGATCGCGCGCGCGGCCGGAGCGGTCGTGGTGGCGCACGGGCGCTCGACCACCGGTTTGCACGTGCAGGACCTGGACGCGCTGGAGGAGGCCCTGGGCGAAGTGCGCGCGGAGCACGGCCAAATCGACGCGGTGGTCCTGACCGCGGGCGTCCTGAAGGTGGGTCCGCTGGCCACCACCTCGCCCGAGGAGATCAACCAGTCGATCGCGGTCAACTACACGGCGGCGGTCAACGTGGCGCGGGCCGCGTACCCGCATTTGGCGGCCAGCCACGGCCACCTGCTGCTGTTCACGTCATCCTCCTACACCCGCGGCCGGGAGAACTACGCGCTCTATTCCTCATCCAAGGCGGCGGTGGTCAACTTGACCCAGGCCCTGTCTGAGGAGTGGGCGGGGGACGGGATCAAAGTCAACGTGGTCAACCCGGAGCGGACCGACACGCCCATGCGCGTCAACGCCTTCGGCGAGGAGCCGGCCGGAACGTTGCTATCCGCCGAACAGGTGGCCCAGGCTTCCCTGGACACGATCACCTCCGAGTTGACGGGGATCGTGGTGGACGTGCGCCGGCCCGATCCGGGGCCCTGATTGGCGCGAACGGCGTGCGTTAGCATGGGGCATGATCGACGCTGATTCACTGGTCCAAGACGGCCAACGCCATTTTGGGCGCTTCGTCGCCACTCCCGCTGCCAACCCCCTGGACGCCTACCCGCGCCACCGCCGCGCCTGGGCGGATTTCCGCACCAAGGAGTGGGCGGGCTTCACCTTGACCCACCCGGAGTTGTTCAGCTCCATGATCCTGCAGGACGCGAAGTACCTGGCCAGCTCCGAGATCTACGTTTACGACAGGGCCAGCGGCGAGTTGACCCAGCACGCCGCCAACGCCGCCGGCGGCTCCCTGCGCCTGCCGACCAGGCTGGCCGATTCGACGGTGGCGCTGCACGCCCCCGGCTACCGGATCGCCTACAACTTCGAGCCGGAGCGGATCCGCGTCATGGTGCGCATCAGGCCGGACGGCGACACGGCTGGCGTCAACGCCAACCTCACACTGGATCCGGCGGGCGCCTCTCCCCCGTTGGCGGTCTCAGCCCGGCTCCCCGGCGGCCGCGACGCCTCCCTTTACACCAACAAGGTTGTCTACCCCGCCAGCGGCGCGGTGGAAGTGGGCGGCCGCCGCTACGAGTTCGACCCGGCGCGGGACTTCGCCATCCTCGACGAGCACAAGTCCCGCCTGCCCTACCGCACCGAATGGACCTGGGGCACCTTCGCCACGCCCGCGCCCGGCGGCGGCTACCTGGGCGCCAACCTGGCCGCCCGCCCGCAGTTCCCGGACGAGGACGAGGAGTCCTGCATTTGGACGCCGGCGGCGGCCGAGCCGCTGCGCGACGTGACGTTCGAGCCCCTTGGGGACGGCGATTTGGCCCCCTGGTCGGTCAAGTCCGCCGACGGCCGCGTCGACCTGGTTTTCACCCCGGAGGGCGCCAAGGGCGTGGACCACCAGCTAGGCCTGGCGGAGATCGTCTACCAGCAGCGCTACGGCGCCTACGCCGGCAAGCTCGCCGACCACCGCGTGGAAGGCGTCCACGGGGTCCTGGAGCACATGCGCGCCCGCCTCTAAACCAAGCCCTCGGTCATCGCGTCCGGCATCCCGAAGCGGTGCGCCGAAATCGCGACCGCCTGCTCCGCCACGAACGGCAGGATTTCCAGCCGGCCCGCCTCCGTGGGCGGCTGCGCGTAGACGGCCACGTCCGGACGGCCGCCGATGCCGTCCAGCAGGGTTTCCGCGCTCTCCCCGACCAGGCGGACGCGGCCGCCCGGCCCGGCGGCGACGCGGTCCGCGAAAGCCTGGTCCTCCTCGACCAAGACGGGCAGGCCGCACGCGGCCAGCGCCCCGGCCAGCCAGGCGGGCAGGTCGCTCGCGGCGGAGACCACCACGTCCGCCTGGGCGGTCAGGGCCGCCGCCAGGACCTTCGCCAGGTCGGCTACCTCGCCGCCGGCGGCGAGGCGGACCTCGACCGGGCGGATCACGGGCCGGTAGCGGAAGACGTTGTGTTCTGCGGCCAGTTGGCTGACGTCCCGCGCCGCGAAGTGCCCCGCCCAGGCCTGGGCGGCTGACGCGGCCGCGCGTCGCAGGCTGGCGGCCTCAGACTGGCCCAAACTCCCGTCCGCCGCCTTGACCAGGGCTTCGACCGGCGGGGCCAGCGCCGGACCGGAGTCAGGTGCCCCATCCGCCGGAGCCCAGTCGGCCAGTCCGATCAAATAGTTGGCGCCGCCAGCCTTCGCGCCCGCGCCCACGGCGGAGCGCTTCCAGCCGCCGAACGGCTGACGCTGGACGATCGCGCCGGTGATGGTGCGGTTGACGTAGACGTTGCCCGCCTGGATGTGCTCCAGCCAGTACTCGATCTCCGCGCGGTCCAGCGAGTGCAGGCCGCTGGTCAGGCCGTAGTCCACCTGGTTGGCGATCTCCACCGCCTGGGCCAGCGAAGCGGCCCGCATCACGCCCAGCACCGGGCCGAAGTACTCGGTCAGGTGGAATTCGCTGCCCGGCTCCACCCCGGCGCGGATTCCCGGCGTCCACAGCCGGCCGGAGGCGTCCAGCAAACGGGGCCGCAACACCCAGTTCTGGCCCGGCTCCAACCGGGTCAACCCGCGCTCCAGCTTGGCGCCCGGCGGCTCGATCAACGGTCCCATGGTGGTGGCGGCATTGACGGGCCAGCCGACCCTCAGCGACCTGGCCGCGTCGATCAACTGGTCGCGGAAGCGGCGCGACCGCGCCGCCGATCCGACCAGGATGACCAAGGACGCCGCCGAGCACTTCTGCCCCGCGTGGGCAAAAGCCGAGGCGACCACGTCCTTGGCCGCCAGGTTCATGTCCGCAGAGGGGGTCACAATGATCGCGTTCTTGCCGGACGTCTCCGCCAACAGGGTCAGCCCCGGCCGGATGGACCGGAACAACTCGGCGGTCTCATAGGCGCCGGTCAAGATCACCTGGTCAACTTTCGGATGGCTGATCAAGTGCCGCCCCAGGTCCCGCCCGCCCACGTTCACCAGCGCCAGCGCCTCCCGTGGCACACCGGCCTGCCAGAGCGCCTCCGCGACCACGGCCCCGGTCCTAAATGTCAGCCGCGCGGGCTTGAAAACCACCGCGCTGCCCGTCGCCAACGCGGCCAGCACGCCTCCGGCCGGGATTGAGGCGGGGAAGTTCCACGGCGGGGTGACCACCGTGACCCGGCGCGGGACCGCCCGCGCGCCCGGGATTCGCTCCAATTCCAGCGCCGCCTCGGCGTAGTAGTGCGCGAAGTCGACCGCCTCCGAAACCTCCGGGTCGCCCTGGTCCAGGGTCTTGCCCGCCTCCGCCGCCATGATCTCCAGCAGGTCGAAGCGGCGCTCCTCCAGCGCCTGGCCGGCGGCGTGCAGAATCCGGGACCGCTCGGCGGCGGCCCGTGCCGCCCATTCGGCGCCGGCCCGGGCCGCCGCCTCGATCACCTCTGACACCTGCTGGGCCGTCGTCAGCTTCGCCGCCTCGGCCGTCGCCAACCCCAACTCGGTCGAACGCGCCCGCGCCAAAATGGCGGCAGCAGCCACCTGGTTGGCCGCCACGGAGGGGTCCGTGTCCGGAGTCTCGGCGAAGCGCCCGGGCCCCGGCCGGGGGGCGGCCGCGAAACGGTCGGCGCCGCGGTACGGAACCGGCTGCACGGCATCGAGCGCCGCTATGGACTCAAGGAAACGCCGGCTCTCGCGTTCGAACATTTCGGGGCTGTCCGCCAAGTCGAACACGGCGGACATGAAGTTCGCCTCGTCGGCGCCCTCCTCCAGCCGCCGGACCAGGTACGCGATCGCCACGTCGAACTGGGAGGGGGCCACCACGGGCGTGTAGAGGCGGACGGACCCGACCGCGCGCTTGACGGCGTCCACCTGGCCCTTGGCCATCCCCAGCAGCATCTCGAATTCGACGGCCGGGCGGACCTGGCGGCGGCCGGCCAGCAGCCAGGCGTAGGCGATGTCGAACAGGTTGTGCCCGGCCACGCCCAGCCGGACCGCGTCCGCCCGGGCCGGGTCCAGCGCGTAGTCCAACACCCTGAGGTAGTTGGCGTCCGTCTCCAGCTTGGACCGGCACGTCGCCAAGGGCCAGCCGTGCAGGGACGCCTGGATGCGCTCCATCGGCAGGTTCGCGCCCTTGACCAGCCGAACCTTGACGCGGGCACCCCCGCGCGCCCGCCGGGCCGAGGCCCAATCCTGCAGATCCACCATGGCGCCCAGCGCGTCCGGCAGGTAGGCCTGCAACACGATCCCCGCTTCCAAGCCCAAGAACTCCGGCTGGTCGAGGATCGCCTTGAACACCGCCACGGTCATGTCGAGGTCGTGGTACTCCTCCATGTCGAGGTTCACGAACTTGCCCTCGCGCTTGGCGACCTCGAACAGCGGGCGGAGCTTTTGGGCCACGTCCGCCACCGTCTCCGCGAACGCCCAGGGCGCGTGCGGTGCCACGGCCGAGGACACCTTGATCGAGACGTAATCCACGTCCGGGCGGCCCAGCAGCCTGATGGTGCCGTCCAAGCGGGCGGCGGCCTCCCTCTCCCCCAGCACCGCCTCGCCCAGCAGATTGATGTTCAGCCTGGTCGAACCGTCAGCTTTGAGCTTCGCCAACGCGGGCCCCAGCCGGCGGTCGGTCGCGTCGATCACCAGATGCCCAACCATCTCGCGGAGCACCCGCCGGGCGATCGGCACCACCACGCCGGGGATGACCGGCGCCAGGGCGCCGCCCGCCCTGACCGCCGCCCGCATGGGCGCGGGCACAAACGCGGGCGCCTCCGGCGCGATCCGCGCCAGGACGCCGCCCGCCACGGCGGGGTCCTCCGGCCGGATCACACCGTCGATGAAGCGGGTGGTGAAACCCAGCCCCGCCGGGTCTTTCAGCAGCCCGGCCAACAGCGCGGCGGACGCGTCCGCCGGGGCCGCTCCCGCCTCGCGAAGCCAGGCGCGGACCAGCGCGATCGTCTCCTGAACGAGGGATTCGTCAATGGCGTCGGGGCCGGCCGGGCGCTTCGCTGCGCCAGCCAACCGGACCGCCTCCGCTGCGGTCAGCGGGGTAATGGAAGTCACCCTCCCAATTGTGCCGGATCAACCCGTCCGGCGGCGCCCCTATTTATCCGCCCGGAGCGGACCAGCGGATCAACGGCACCGTCATCTCCGCCGCCGTCAGCGAACCGTGGTGGCCCACCATCTTGGCCGCCCCGCCGGGCATCCGGCTGTCCAGCACGGTGGCGCGGCCCGCCAAGGCCACGATCACGTCCCCCAGGTACGGTTCGACCCGCTCCTCGACCTCCCCGAACAGCCCGGCGGCGATGGCCTCAGCCTTGGTCAAAACCCAGGCGTGCTCCCCTAGGCGGCCCCGCCAGCGTGCGGCGACCGCTGCCGGATCCTCCGCGTAAAGGTGGACGGCCCGCGCCTCGCCGGCCACCAATCCGACGCCCTCCGCCAGGATCGGGTCCCCGGCCACATCCCAAACCGGCGCGCCCGTCACGTCGACCATGCCGTGGTCAGCCGTCAGCCAAAGCTCCCAGGCGCGGGGCAGTTCGGCGACAATGCGGCGGACGGCCTGGTCGAGCGCCTCCAAAGCCGCCGCCCACTGGGACGACTCCCAGCCCACGGCGTGGCCCGCTTTGTCCAACTGGCCCCAGTAGACGTAAACCAAGCCGTCGCCGGCCCGCGCCGCGTTCCGGGTCGCCTCGACAATCGAAGCCGGCTTGGGGTCCGCGGGATAGAAGCGGGCGCCCCGCAGCGAGGACCGGGTCATGGCCGAATCCGCGAAGCGCCCCTCGCCCACGAATGCGGCCGGCCGGCCGATCGCGTCCAAGCGTTCGAACACCGTCGCGTGCGGTTGCCACGCCGTGGGCGGCGTGGGGGTGTCCCACTTGATCAGATTGGCACGCCGGCCCGTCGCCGGGTCGCGCAGGGAATAGCCCGCCAGGCCGGTCCGCCCCGGCGGCAGCCCCGTGCCCAGGCTGGCCAGCGCCGCCACCGTGGTCGAGGGGAAGCCGGTGACCAGTTCGCCGCGCCGCCCCGCGTTCAAGAACGGGGCGTGGCCGGCGCGAGCCGCCAGATTCGCCACCCCCAGGCCGTCCACCAAGAGCACCACAATCCCGCGCGGCGTCTCCGCCGCCCTTTCGTCGCCCGGCTCGCTCCAGTCCGCGCCAACCGGCCCGGCCGCAGGCAGCTCTATGCCAAGGCGCTCGACTGCGGCGGGCAAAACGGAATTGAGGCTGGGACCGCGGTAGCACGGCATCGTGACCCAGGCGGGGACCGGTGCGCTGGATGGCATAGGCCGTCCCGCCTACGCGGCCTGGGCGGTCGCGGCGTAAAGCTTGCGGGCGAATTCGACCAGTTTGGCGGCCAGGTCATGGCCGTTCACGTCCGCGGCGACCTGCAAGCCGATGTCTTCGCTGGTCAACGAGCCGGAATAGCCGTGGTCGGCCAGGCACTCCGGGTCGCCGCAGCCCGCCGGCTCAAGGTCCAGCAACTGGTTCGCGCCCCACCTGACGGCCAGGCGCACAACTCCGGGCGTGTCCCCGGGGAGGTGCTCGGACGGCTCGCCGGTGATATGCGTGAGCGTCACCGACTCGATTCGCCTCAGCGGCACGGCCTCCGTCGAGGCGGCCACAGCGGCCGGCGCCAGCTCATCCGCCGCGTGGTCGTCGGCGTGGGCCGAAATCAGGCGGGTCGGGGTCAACAACACCACCGTCAGGTGCTGCCCAATGGTGCCCACCCCGAACGCCACATCCGGGTGGACGTAGAACGCCACCGGCTGCTCGCCCGCCAGGGCGATGTCCAGCGCGTCGGCCACAATCCTGGGGAAATAGCCGACCCGCTCGAGTTCGGCCACCAAGGCCGCGTGTTGAAGCATGCTTCCATCCTCGCAGATGGGCGGCACGGCAACGGTTTGCCCTGTGGACGGGAGCCAAAACGGCTATGGTGAAGGCCCTAGACGAAAGGACCAGCATGGCGAGGCGGGCGGCGGCCACATTGACGGAGCCGGCGGAAGAGCGGATCACCGACATCGACGTCAGCACGGAGATGTCCCAGTCCTTCCTCGAATACGCCTACTCGGTCATTTACGCCCGCGCTCTGCCGGACGCCCGCGACGGCCTCAAACCCGTCCAGCGCCGCATCCTCTACCAGATGTCGCAGATGCGGCTGACGCCGGACCGCCCGCACGTCAAATCCGCCCGCGTTGTCGGCGACGTCATGGGGCGCCTCCACCCGCACGGGGACACGGCCATCTACGACGCCCTGGTGCGCCTGGCCCAGCCCTTCTCGCTGCGGCTGCCCCTGGTTGACGGCCACGGCAACTTCGGCTCGCTGGACGACGGCCCGGCCGCGCCCCGGTACACCGAAGCCCGCCTGGCGCCCGCCGCGGTCGCCATGACCGCCGGGTTGGACGAGGACATGGTGGACTTCGTCCCCAACTACGACTCGTCCACCACGCAGCCCGCCGTCCTGCCCGCCGCGATCCCGAACCTTCTGGTCAACGGCGCCAGCGGGATAGCAGTCGGCATGGCCACCAACATGCCCCCGCACAACCTGGTCGAAGTCTGCGCGGCCGCCCGCCACCTGCTGGACGCCCCGGACGCCACCCCGGAGGACCTGATGCGCCTGGTGCCGGGGCCGGACCTGCCCGGCGGCGGCCGCATTGTGGGCCTGGACGGCATCCGCGAGGCGTACCTGACCGGACGCGGCGCCTTCCGCACCCGCGCCGTGGCGCGCGTCGAGAAGGTCACCGCCCGCCGCATGGGGATCGTGGTCACCGAACTGCCGTATCTGGTGGGCCCGGAAAAAGTCATCGACAAAATCAAGGACCAGGTTCAGGCGCGCCGCCTCCAAGGCGTCTCAGCCGTCACCGACCTGACCGACCGCAAGCGAGGCCTGCGCCTGTTGATCGAGGTCAAATCGGGTTTCAACCCGGAGGCGGTCTTGTCGGAGTTGTACCGCCTGACGCCCATGGAGGAGTCCTTCTCCATCAACAGCCTGGCGCTGGTGGACGGCCAGCCCCGCACTTTGGGCCTAAAAGACCTGCTCCAGGTCTTCATTGACCACCGCCTGACCGTGGTCCGCCGCCGCACCAGCCACCGGTTGGAACGCCGCCGCGAGCGCCGCCATTTGGTGGAGGGGCTGCTGATCGCGGTGTTGAACATTGACGAGGTGATCGAGGTCATCCGCAGCTCGGATGACGCCGCCACCGCGAAGGCGCGCCTGATCGGCGTGTTCGACTTGAGCGACGCCCAGGCCGAATACATCCTCGAGTTGCGCCTGCGGCGCCTGACTAAGTTCTCCCGCCTCGAATTGGAGCGCGAGGCCGACCAACTGGCTTCCGAAATAGCCGCTTTGGAGGCCATTTTGGCTTCCGACCAGGCTTTGCGCGCCGTGGTCGGCGAGGAGTTGGTGGAGGTCGCGGCCGAGTTCGGCACGCCCCGCCGCACTGTGTTGTTGGAGTCGGACGGGCCTTTGGACGGCCCGCGTTCCGCCGCCGCCGCCGCCCGGCCCGCCGGGACGGCCTCGCCGTTGGAGGTCCAGGACACCCCCTGCTGGGTGGTGTTGTCCGCCACCGGTCTGCTGGCCCGCACGGCCAGTCCGGATCCCGTGGCCCGTGATGGAGAACGCTCCGCGCACGATGCCGTCCGGTCGGTTGTCCCCGCCACCTCCCGCGGCAACGTGGCGGTGATAACCAGCGCCGGTCGCGCTTTGAAGATCTCGTGTTTGGATTTGCCCGTGCTCCCGCCAGCGGCCGGGGCGCCGTCGTTGGCGGGCGGCGCCCGCGTCGGCGAGCTATTCGAACTGGACCGCTCCGAATCCGTGGTGGGGCTCGCGCCCCTCGCCCCATCCACTCCGGGGGCGGCCCCTTTGGCTTTGGGCACGGCGCTGGGCGTGGTCAAGCGGTTGGCGGACGACGACGTGCCCGCGAACAAGGACGAATGGCAGGTGATCGCCCTGCGGGACGGCGACCAGGTGGTCGGCTGCGGCCCCGCCCCTGATTCGGCTTGGCTGACGTTCATCGCGTCTGACGCCCAGTTGCTGCGCTTTGAGGCTTCGGCCGTGCGCCCGCAGGGGCGGTCGGCCGGCGGGATGGCCGGCATCAAGCTGTCCGGCGGGGCGCGGGCCATCTTCTTCGGCGTGATCGAGTCGCCTGAGGATTCCCTGGTCGTGTCGATCGCGGGCTCCGACCGCGTGCTGCCCGGCCTGGAGGCGGGCGCCGCCAAGGTCACGCCGCTGGCCGAATACCCGTCCAAGGGCCGCGCCACCGGCGGCGTCCGCTGCCAACGCTTCCTGAAGGGCCAGGATCTGCTGATCAGGGCTTGGGCCGGGCCGGCCCCGGCCCGCGCGGTGTCCGCCTCCGGCAAGCCGGTCCCCCTCCCGGACGTCGACCCGCGCCGCGACGGCTCCGGCACCCCTCTGAAGGCCCCTGTTGGCGCCCTCGGCTAACCCCATCGCGCC
>JAITFE010000096.1 GCA_031281585.1 Bifidobacteriaceae bacterium
GGCGGTCAGGTGGGCCGCGATGATCAGGGTTGAGGGGACCAGGGCGCCCCGGTCGCGTGACCAGGCGCCCCATTCGCCCGGCGCGGCGCCGCCCTCGTCCGGCCACTCCGCCTCAATCAGCCGGTCCAGCGCGAAGCCCGCTCATCCAGCGCACGAGTTGAGGCCCAATGGTATGGCAAAGGTAAAGCGATTCTCGGGTTCCCGGTCGGGCACGGGACCTTCATCTCGTATATGTAGGATAGTACGTCAGAGATATACCATCTTTTGCCCATGAATAAGAAAGGACAGAGCATGTGGTTCGAGCGCGACTCGTGGTCCGGTTGGCGCGAGTATAGCTACGAGCGCTCTTTCACCTCTTGGACCTCGGACCAAGCGCAAGGAACCAGCATCTTCGCGCGCTGCGGTTCCGGAGGCACCTACAACTACCGTGCCAAGCACATCATTCAAGTTCGGGACGCCGGCTTTGATCTTGGAGATGGAGAGGCAACGTCCTATTCCAGCCGCCACACGTGCGGCATCCGGCCCTATTGAGCTAAGGAGCGATCTCTTGAACGGGCGAGGTGACCGGTGGCGCGCGAAGACGGCGGTCGTCGTCGCGGAGGGCGCCGGTGCGGCGCTCGTCAAGGTCGACATCCGGGACGGGGTGTCCTGCGGTTGGGAGCTTTGGCGAATTACAGATGACGCAACGGTTTTGGTGGGGGTCAGTTCGAGCATGTCGCGGATAGCGGAGGCGGTGGAGTCGATGGGGCCATTCGACGGCGCGGCAGTGCTGCCCAAAGACTCCTGGCGGCCCGTCCGTCTGCCCGCCCGGATCGTGGCGGCGCCCAACAATGCCGTGATCCCGCCCGTGCCCAAGGGCGAACGGCCCGCGAAAGCGGGTTTCAAATGGGGCGTGCCGACCGCTCCCCGATCTCGGCGGTCAGGTGGGCCGCGATGATCAGGGTTGAGGGGACCAGGGCGCCCCGGTCGCGTGACCAGGCGCCCCATTCGCCCGGCGCGGCGCCGCCCTCGGTTTGCCATTCCGGCTCGATCAACTGGTCCAGCGCGAAGCCCGCGCCGGTCAGCGCCGCCACGTGGTCGCCGAGCGTGACGTGGTATTCGGCGTAACTGAGCCGGTCGGCATCGTCCAACTCGAAATAGGCGGTGCGGTCGAAATAGGACCGTCGGACGGCCAGGTCGGCCGGGTCGGGGGAGTCCGGGAAAACCCAGGCGAACGGGTGGGTGGTGGAGAAGACCCAGCGGCCGCCGGGGCGCAGCACCCGCGCGACCTCGCGGTGCACCGCCGCCAGCGACGGTGTGAACGGGAGCGCGCCGAAAGCGGAGAAGGCCAGGTCAAAGCTGGCGGGGGCGAAGGGAAGGGCGGCCGCGTCGGCCTGCACCAGGGCGAAGCCGTCCGTCCCCAGCCGGCGGCCCACCGCCAGCATGCCGGCCGACAGGTCAATCCCGGTGGCCCGGGCGCCCGCCGCGGCCGCCCAACGCGTCCCCTGGGCGGCGCCGCAGCCGACCTCCAAGACGCTCAGACCGGAGACGTCGCCCAGGAGGCGCGCCTCCGCCTCTTCGAGCCCCTCCGGACACCAGACCAGGCGGTCGCTGCCCAAGGACGCGGCGTGCTGGCGGTAGTACTCCTCCGCTCCGGTCTCCCAGTAGGCCACCTCGGGATCTGGCGGGCCGTCACCCGGCGGGGAGCCATAGCCGCAGATCACCGACCCAGTATGGCGCCTGGGCGGGAATGCGGTCAGTCGTCGTCGGGGTGATCGGCCGCGTAGGCCTCGGAGATGTACGGGATCAACTTGACCGGCGCGGCACCGCCCGCCGTCATTTCGAAATCCTCGATCTTCGATTCGGCCGGGATGTCGAACATGATGGAGAAGCGTGGCTGGAAGTCCTTCAGCGTCAGATCGTCGATCTGGCTGCCGCCAACGACCTCGAAGTCGCCTATGCTGTCGAGGTCCTCGTACGTGTTCCCGGCGGCGTCACGAAGGGTGATCGGGTTCGCCTCGAGGTCCTCGAAAAGCCCCTTGTCGGCGTAGCGGAAACCGCCCAGGCCCTCCGGATCCTCGACGTACTTGAAGCAGATCTTCAACAGTTTGCCCTCCACGGTCTGCATGCCGGCCGCCTTGGCCCGGTCTGGGTCGTCAGTGACCAGGTCTATTCCCATGGTGTAGCCGCTCCACTCGATTTCGACCCCGTCCAAAGTCGGATCCTCGACCGGTTCCGGCGATTCGGCGTCCGCGCCGACGCCGCCGCTTTCGGCGTCCGCTTCTGCGCCCGGGTCGCTGGCGCCTGACGAATCGGCACCGCCATAAGTGGTGCAGCCTGCGCCGACCAGGCAGGCCGCCGCCGTGACAGCGATCGCCGCTTTCCTGACGAGCTTGCTGTTCATATCCGTTCCCCTCTTCCAGTTGGGTTGTTGCGGGCTCTTGCCACCAATCTAGGGTCCCGGCGGGGGTTAGTGGTCTGCTCAGAGCAGACAGCGGCGTCAACCCCGTGCCGGGCTCCCCGAGTGGATTCCGCCAGGTTTCCCTGCGCCGGCGGTGTACCGGTCTAACCCGCCGCCGCCCGGTGGTGAGTCTTGCGCTTGCGGGCCGCCGCCTGGCGGCACAGCCTGGCTAGCCCTGTTGCACCGCTTCACCGACCGCGCCATCCTGTTGACCCTTTGCGACGGTGCCCCAAGCCGCATTCATAACCCACAGATTGGCAAATCCTGTCACGCCCCCTTCTTGCCGAACCGTCCAGAAGATCGCGAGACCGGGTACCCTCCTCGCCGACCGGCGGATGCCGCGCGTTCCCGTGTGCCGACCGGGTGGTCCGCGCCCGTTTTGCCTGGGGCCGGTGGTGCACTATTGAGCCGCGGTTGCCTGGGGCAAGTGGCCCCCGGAGGCTGAGGCGATCCTGCCGGGGAGATCGTCCGGGTGACATTGGGACGCCTCGCGGGCCGGGGCCCGCGCAACCGCCGGTAGGATTTTGGTGCCCGTCGAGGTCCGCCGCCCGCGGCGACCGGTTGGGCCGAAGACCGTCGAGAGGAACAGTCATGCGAATTGGAGTGCTCACCGGTGGGGGAGACGTTCCGGGACTCAACGCCGCGATCCGGGCGGTGGTGAAACGTGCCGAGATGGAATACGGGCACTCGG
>JAITFE010000097.1 GCA_031281585.1 Bifidobacteriaceae bacterium
AGGTTGGCGGCCACCCACATCTACGGCGCCAAGGGGGTCGGGAAGACGGCGACGGCGCTGCAGCGGTCGGCCAGCGTGATCAGCTTCGACCAAGTGCGGGACCGCGAACTGTTCCAGGCGGACCCGGATTCGATCGAAGCCCGGACGCCGCCGCTGCTGATCGACGAATGGCAGCGCCAGCCGGAAGTTTGGGACCGTGTGCGCCAATCGGTGGACGCGGGGGTGGCGGACGGCCAGTACATCATCGCGGGCAGCGCGTCGCCGCCGCGCGGCACGCAGGTCCACTCCGGGGCGGGCCGGATCGTCAGCTTCATGATGCGGCCCCTGGCCCTGGCCGAACGCGGACTGGGGGAGACCACGGTGTCGCTGGGGGACATGCTGCGGGGCGAGGCGAAGGCGACCGGGCGGACCAAGCTGAAGCTGGCGGAGTATGTGGACGAGATCACGGCTTCCGGCTTTCCGGCCATCCGGCCGCAGCCGGAGAGGATTCGGGGGCGGCTGCTTGACTCGTACATCTCCAACGTGGTGCAGCGCGAGTTCCCGGAGCAGGGATATCCCGTGCGCAAACCGAACGCTTTGCTGCAGTGGATGGCGGCCTACGCCGCCGCGACGGCGAACACGACCAGCTACAACCGCATTTTGGACGCGGCCATGCCGGGGGTCAGCGACAAGCCGTCCAAACCGGCGGCGATCGCGTACCGGCAGGTGCTGAGCCGGCTGTGGCTGTTGGACCCGGTCGAGGCGTGGTCCCCCACGGAGGCCCGAATCGAACGGCTGACCTGGGCGCCCAAACACTACCTGGCGGATCCGGCGCTGGCCGCCCGGCTGCTGAAGGTGGACGCGGGGGCGCTGCTGCGCGGGAGCCAGGGCACCCGCTCGCACCTGCGGGACGGGAACCTGCTGGGCTCCTTGTTCGAGCACCTGGTCGCCATGAGCGTCAAGACCTACGCCCAGGCGGTCGATTCGGAGGTGCGGCATCTGCGCACGCATGGCGGCCAGCACGAGGTCGACTTGGTGGTGGAGAACTCCGCCGGCCGCGTGGTCGCGTTGGACGTGAAGCTGACGGCGACCCCGGTGGCCGATGACGTCAAGCAGCTTTTGTGGCTCCGCGACCGCCTGGGCGCCAACTTCGCGGACGGCGCGGTCATCACCTGCGGCTCGCAGGCGTACCGCCGCAAGGACGGGATAGCGGTCATCCCGGCTGCCCTGCTGGGCCCCTGACCCGTCGGCGCGCGGGCTGCGGGCGGCCGGGTCGCCTGGTCCGGCTGGCGCCCGCCCGCGATGGTGATGTTGGTCACACGACCCTTGCCCATTCGGCTTTCCGGGAGCCCGGGCCCGCGTCTCTCGCTGGCCGTTTCCGCAGGTCATAAGCATGCACACGGCATCGGGGACGATTCTTGGGCTGCCCGGCCGGGGTCCTGGCGCGGTTTGACGGCGTGGGGCGCACAGCACAAAATGGAGACAGCGGTCAAGGACTGACTGCGGGGATCAAGAAGTGAGCGCCGTGCGATGCGTGTCAACGGGTTGGTTTTAGCCGCCGTCTTGGCGGTCGCGGCCGGCGCGTGTTCCAATGGGGGCGCCGAGCCGGTTCAAGGGCTGGATTTCGAGGCGCTGAGAGGCGAGACGACCGATTTCCAAAGGGAGATTCTCGCCGATGGCAAGGTGGGACCGGACGAATATGAGCGGGCCGTTTTCGCGCAGTGGGAATGCGTGAAAGGCGCCGGGTTCAGCCCGGACCAGCCGGAATGGTCGAAAGGCCAGTTCGGCTTTGGAAATGAAATGACCGCCGCCGATGACGCGCAAATGGACGAGTTGTTGGCCAAGTATGACGCCGAATACGAGCGCTGCGATCACGAGTTCGCCTCCGAGGTCGGCCTGGTGTGGGTGGCCCAGTTGGCCATGTCTCCGGCGGAACGCGACAGAGCGCGGGCGGATGTGATCGCCTGCCTTCAGTCGGCTGGGATCGAAGTGCCCGCAAAAGCGGACGACGACCAGATTTTCGCCGCCATGACCTCGGAGACGGTCGACCAGTGGGGCGATTGTGTCGACCAATTCCCGGGCTATTTCACCGTGATGCCCCCAGATGGGTGACTTGGACGTGTCCACCAGGCGCCCCCGCCGGGCGAGTGTCCGGCTGTCCGACGCGGTGGCGGCGTTGACGTTGTTGGCGCTCGCAGCGGCGCCGGCCGGGGCGGCCGTGTGGATCGCCAACGTTGAGGATCCGCTGAGTCAGGCGGCGGCTGCCGTCGAGCCGGTGTACGGGCTCCCGCAGGCGGCCACGCTTTCGGGGTCTTTCGAGGCCGTCTTGTCCCTGGAATGGGCGCCGGGCCGCGACCTGGTCGCCCCCGCCTGGCAGGGGACCGTCACGGGGGTGGACGCGCGCCCCGGAGACGTGCTGGCGAACGGCCAGTCCTTGCTGCGGGTGGACGGCATAGCCCGCCTGGCGTTGGTCACCGACCAGCCCTTCTGGCGCTTCCTTGGGCCGGGCGACTTGGGAGCCGACGTGCTGATGCTCAACCAGGCGCTGGCGGCCCTGGGCCTTGGCGGCTCCGAGGGCGAGGATTGGACGGCGTCCACGAGCCGAGGAGTCCAGGACCTCCAATCCAAGCGATTGGGAATCGCAAAGCCAAACCTGGTGGACGGGTTCGACCCGGCATGGGTGATCTGGCTGCCGGAGGCTGACACGCGCCTTGGCGAAGTCGGCGTCACGGTCGGCTCGCCCGCCCCGGCGGCCGGAGAGCCGGTGGCGACCGGGCGCCAGTCGCTGACCGGCGCGGAACTGCGAGATCTCGAGGGCAACGTGCCCCCGCTCGATGACGAGCAGCCTTGGGTTTTCGAAACCTCGGCCCCGGAGGGAGCCTTCGACCTGGAGGGTTCCGCGCTGCCGCAGGACGTTCTAGTCCTGTTGCAGGAGCAAGTCGCGCCTGGCGCCGAGTCGGTTGCCGGAGTGGCCCGCTATAAGACCCCCAGGGAGGTGGTCAGCGTTCCGACCACCGCCGTGCTGGCACAGGGGGAAAGGACCTGCGTTTGGACCCAGCCGGGTTCCGGGCGCTCGGGCCGGCCGCGGGGCGTGCCTGTCGATGTCGTGTCCGGCAACGCGACGGCCACCTTCGTGGCCACACCCCTGGACCAGACAGTCGGGATCCTTGTCAATCCGGCGGCTCTGCCAGATTTGCCGCCATGCGCTTGACGATTGAGGACGTCACGCACCGCTACGGCCGGAAAGCCGACCGCGACGCGCTGGCATCGGTCAATCTGGCGTTGATGGACGGCACCGCCACCGCGATCATGGGCCCATCCGGTTCGGGCAAGTCAACCTTGCTTTCGGTGGCCGCCGGCCTGCTGGAGCCGTCCCACGGGACGGCTGTCTTGGCGACCGCCAGCGGCCGGTCCGCCTCGGGACACGCCCTGCGCGCCGAAACGGCCTGGGTTTTCCAGGCGATCCACATGCTCGCCAAGCGTTCGGCGGCGGACAACGTCATGTTGGGCTGCGTTCGCCAAACGACTTCAATCGCCCGGGCCCGCGAGCGGGCTCTGGCCGAAATCGCGAAGGTCGGCCTGGCGGGCAGGGCGGCGGCGCGGATCGAGGAACTGTCCGGCGGCGAGGTGCAGCGTGTCGCGGTGGCGCGGGCCTTCGCGCAGGACCGGCCGCTGATCATCGCCGACGAGCCCACCGCCCAGCTTGATCGGGGCAACACGGTCTTGGTCGCGGACGCCTTGAGGGCGGCCGCCAGGGGACGCGTCGTGTTGGTCGCCACACATGACGAATTCCTGGCTCGCCAACTCCACCGGATCGTCCGGCTGAGGGATGGCGCCGTGGCGGCAGACCAGGCCTGGGACGCGGGCGCGCCATGACCGTGGTGGTGCGCGAGGCGGTGGCGACCTGCCGGGCCCTGCTCGGCCGGTCCTTGCTGCTGGTGGCGACTGTCGTGGTCCTGGCCGGCGGGTCTTGCCTTCTGGACGGAACGGCCGCGGTGCGCTTCCACGAGCGGTACCGCCAGGCCGTCGAATCGGGCTCTGAAGTGCTCATCGTCAAAGACCCCGAAGGTGAGACGTTGTCGGCCGGCGTGTGCGAACTGATCGGCCGGGCCAAAGGGGTCAGAGCGGCCGGCGGCATTCGGTTTGGGAACGCGGTCCACGCCGCGCAGGCGCCCGGCGTGGCGATTCAGACCGCTTCCGCCTCGGCTGGCTACTTTCAGGTGGTGGCGCCCGCCTGGGCTTCCGGGGACGCCGGCCAGGTCGGGGTGCTGGTCGGCGCGGCGGTGGCTCGCGACGTCGGGCTTCGGCCGGGGCAGGACCTCGCCACGGTCGAAAACGAGTCGTTCACCGTGGGGCGGGTTGCCGACCTGTCGCCTCGCGCCCCGCAGCAGAACCGTTGGATCATCTGGACGGGCGTTCACGATCAGGTCGACCAATGCTGGATTGAGGCCGTGGTCGGGGCGAAGGATGACGTGGCCGCCCTGGCCCGGTCTTACTACCTGCCCGGAAACCCCAGAATCCAGGTCGCCTCGTCTGCGGCGCATGACGCGCGGGCGGCGCTCGCGGGTTGGGAGACCCGGCTTGACCGATTCGCTTGGGCCGCCGGCGCGGCCCTCGCGGCCGCGATGCTCGCGATCCTGTGGATCACCCGGCGCGGTGAACTCGCGTTGCGGCGCGTGCTCGGCTTTTCCCGGCTCGACGTCGCCCTGCAGTTGCTGGTCGAGACGTTGGTGGTCAGCGCGGTGGCTTTGGCCGTCGTCATTCCCTGGCTCGCGCTGTGGGCAACCCAAGCGGACCAACCCGCCTTGATCGGGTTTTACAGCGTTCGCGCGTTGATTCGGTTCTTCGGTCTTCTCTTTGCCGCGGCGGCTTGTCTGGCGGTGGTGTTCGGGGGAGGCGACCTGGCCAAACGGCTCCGCGACCGCTGACCGGCGCCACCATGCGCCCGGGGACGCCGCCGTGTGCCGCCGGGCGCCGAGTGGCCGTACGCGCACGTGGCGGCCGCACGGCATCGGCGATGCCGTGGGCGCCGGAACCCGGGCCGCGGCCGTCGCTACGTCCCCGGTTGGCGGCCTCACTCGTGAATTGCCCGTTCCGCCGAGAGGCGGTTCAGTTCGCGGGTGAGTTTGGCGCTGGCAATGCCGAGGGGGATCGCGCAGATGGCGGACAGGCCGTAGAGGATGCAGAGGAACCACAAGACCGCGCCGTGGGCAAAGGCCGCCAATTCGGTCAAGAGCCCCCGGAGCGCGTCCCACCAGGATCCGGGGTCGCTTTGGGTCGCCCAGTCCAGGGTCTCGGCGGCCAGTATGAGCGCCAGCGCGAGCAACTCCATGAGCGCCATCCTTTTCACGCTCTGGCGTATCCACGACCGGATTCGGCTGGTGTAGGCGATGCGCGAGTCCAGGTCGCTGTACAACTCGAAGGGGCCCAGGGCCGCGCGCCGCCTGACTACCAAGAACACGGATTGCTCGATGGCGACGATCTGGGCGCCCGACTCTGCGACGGTGGCCAGGTACTCCTGGGACTCGGGGGTGAAGTACGGGGTGGCGAGGATTTCGCAGCGCACAAGGTATTCGCCGGGCGGAGTTTGCTCGAAGCCGAAACGCAGCGGGCCGCCGCCTACCACGGCCCAGCCTTGGGCGGCCTGTTCGTTCAGCCACCGCTCCATCGGGTCGACCATCAACGACATGTAGAAGCGGCGCCTTGTCGCCTTCGGCAGTTCGGCCAAGTGCTTGTCGAAGACCAGGTCTCCCGCCACCTCGAAGGTTCCCGACCCCGTGAACACCCGTCGTTTCACGGGACCGCTCTTGGAGGCGTGACGCTTGATCGGATTCACTGGGGGTCTCCTTCCAAAATAGGTCTTCCAGAACGCGTGCGCCGTTGGCGGCCCGGCCAAACGGCCCCAAGGCCGCTGGCCCGCGGCGCCTGAACCGCCCGGGCTGCGGGCGGCCGGTGGCGCTGGTGGCCGCCGCACGGCATCGTGCGATGTGCGGCGGAAACGGGATGGGCGGAGACCGGGCCGGGGACGCCGGTCTGGCGGCAACCTCCGGCGGCCCTATTCATGGATCGTCCGTTCTGCGAACAGGCGGTCCAGTTCGCGGGTGAGTTTGACGCCGGCCACGCCGAGGAGCAGCGCGCAAACCGCGGCGAAGGCGCTGAGGGCGCCGAAGTACCACAGGAACACGCCGTGCCCAAAGGCCGCGAGTTCCCTCATGGCCTGCCACCAGGACGCCACCTCCTGGTGGACCGCCCAGTCCAACGCGGCGCAGGCGGGCAGGATCGCCAGCGCGAACAACTCCGCCAGCGCCGTCATTCGCAGGCGCTTGCGCACCCAAGAACGGAAACGGCTGGTGTAGGCGATGCGTGAGTCCAGGTCGCTGTAAAGCTCGAACGGCCCCATTTCCGCGCGCCGCCGGGCGATCAGGGACACGTTTTGCTGGACGGCCACGATCTCCGCGCCGGATTCCTCAAGGGTTGTCAAATACTCTTGCGATTGGGGCGTGAAATACGGGGCGGCAAGGGCCTCGCAGCGGACCAGGTATTCGCCGGGCGGGGTTCGCTCGAAGCCGAAACGCAGCGGCCCGCTGTCAACGACCGCCCAGCCTTGGGCGGCCTGCCTGTTCAGCCACCGCTCGGTCGGGTCGACCATCAAGGACATGTAGAAACGGCGTCTTGTCGCCTTCGGCAGCTTGGCCAGGTGCTTCTCGAAGACCGGGTCGCCTTCCACCTCGAAGCCGCCGGACGCGGTGAACACCCGGCGCTTCCTCGCGGCGCTCTTCGGCCCGCGCTGCTTGACCAGGTTCACAGTGGGTCTCCTTCCAGAACGCGTGCGCCGTTGGCGGCCAGTTCCCGCAGGCGGCCCAACTCCGAGGTCAGGGCCTCGCGGCCCGCCTGGGTCAGGGAGTACTCCTTCCGCCGGGAGTCAGGGTCCGCCGGCAGTTCCTCGATCCAGCCCTTCCCGGCGAGGGTGGAGAGCGCTCCGTAGAGCGTGCCCGCCGCCAGGGTGACCCGCCCTCCGCTCATCTCCTCGACTTGTTGCATGATGCCGTAGCCGTGCCGTTTGCCCCGGGCCAGGGAGAGCAGGATGTAGTAGACCGACTCGGTCAACGCGACGCCGCCGGGCATGGCCGCCATCCTTTCCGCGTCCTCCATAAGGCTGATCTCTCCGATGGCCGATGTACCGCTCAACGGTATATCGGATCACGATATAAGAACTATATCGGCCCCCGATACAGTCCGCAACCCGAATTCGCGGTCCTCGATCAGGCCGCACGGGGCGTGGCCGTCAAGCGGTGACGACCTCCACGTGCCGCCTGTCCAACGGCGCCAAAGCCTGAGCAATCCCGTTGTCCAAAGTGGCGAGCACCAGGCCATGCCTGGCCGCCAGATTGACCAGCTGGAAGTCGGTCACCTGCCGGTATCCGGACAGATGGTCGAGGTCTATGAGGGGATCGCCGAGGGAAGAGTCGTCGGCCACGAAGCGGTGCCCGGGCAAACGCCTGATGGCCGCCAGCGCACCCAGGGCGACGGCGGTCGTTTGACCGCTGACGTGTGGGTTCGCCACCAACCGGACGAGCGCGGACTCGGTCAGCGGAGTGGTCGCGAATTCGCCGATGCCCGCGAACCAAGCGCGCGCGACCGGATGGAAGGCGTGGCGTGGGTCGAATAGGGCCACCATCAGGTTCACGTCGAGCAAATAGGCCGTCACGTCGGGTCGCCATCGCGATGCTCGGCCACCAACTCGTTGGTGATCACGCGGTCGTCCGGCGCATCCGCCAGAACCGGGAAACCGTCTTCGTTGACACCGATCCGCGGCGTCTCAAAACCTCTGGCGGCCAACCGCGACACGGCCGCGCCCAGCGAAATACGCTCGTGGCTGGCCAGCGACCGGGCCACCGCGAGTACCTTGGGGTCAAGATCAAGGGTCGTTCTCATGCGTTGATGCTATCAGCATTTGCGCATCGCGGCATCAACAGGAGGTGCCGCGCTTCGGCGCTGCGGCGGCGGCCGGCCAATATGCGCCAGTCGCCGCAGCCAAAATGATCGGACCAAAATGCGGAATGATGGCGTGGTGCCTCGTTGCCAAGTGCTTGCGTAGTTTGGGTCACATAGGCGGCCTGGGCTCGGGTAACATGTGGGCTGTTCGGACACCCAGGTGCCACGCCCTCCCTCACCTTAGGAGCCACGATGAAGCCCTTCGCCGATTCGGCCCGTTCCAATCAACACCCGGCCCGCGCCGTGTTCCCTTGGCTGTTGTCGCGCCGGGCCTTCCGCGTTCGGCGGGGTGTGGCGGCCGGGGTAGGCGCGGTCTTGGCGGTCACCCTGGCCCCGGCCCCGGCGTGGGCCGTGTCGCATGGGGAGGTGTTCGACCCGGCGCGGGAATGCACCATTGTGGGCACCAACCTGGGCGAGGTCCTCAAGGGCACTGACGGCGATGATGTGATCTGCGGCGGTGGCGGGGGCGACACCATCAAGGCTGGAGCCGGGAACGACATCATCTACGGCGACGGTGGTGGCGACACCATTTACGCGGGACCCGGCGACGACTTGGTGTACGGCGGCGACGGCGGCGACACCATTAAGGGCGAGGACGGCCAGGACCGGGTCTTCGGCGAGGCGGGCGGCGACACGGTGCACGCCGGGCCCGGCGACGATTACCTGGACGGCGGCGACGGCGGGGACACCTTGTGGGGCGAAGCGGGCGCGGATGTGATCGAGCCGGGGGACGGCGCGGACACCGCCCGGGGCGGTGACGGCGAGGACCGGATCACGGATTCCGGCGCGGGCGGCGGCGACACGCTCTGGGGCGACGCGGGCGACGACAGGATCTGGGGCGGCGACGGCGCCGACTCGCTGGCCGGCGGCGCGGGCGCCGACTGGCTGTGGGGGGAGGCCGGCAATGACTCCTTGGACGGGGACGCGGGACATGACGCCTGCGTGGGCGGAGCGGGCACGAACGCCTGGTATTCGTGCGAGTTGAAAGACAAGGACCTGGTCAACACCGAGTTAGGCGATTCGGACGGCGACGGGATGCCGGACGCGGCCGAACTAAAGGCGGGCACCGACCCGTACGGCCCGGACGGCGACGGGGACGGCTTGCTGGACGCGGGCGAGTTCTACACCGGCACCGACCCGTGGGTGGCGGATTCGGACGGGAACGGGGTGGCGGACGGCGCCGAGGATCCGGACGGCGACGGGTTGACCAACGCCCAGGAGGTCCAATTGGGCCTCCGGCCGTTGGCGGCGGACACTGACGGGGACGGCGTTGACGATCCGACCGAGTTGGCAGCGGGAACCGACCCTCTGGCCCAGGACTCGGACGGGGACGGGCTGACGGACCTGGTTGAGTCGCAATTGGGCACGGATCCGCTGGCCGCGGATTCGGACGGAGACGGCGTGCCGGACGCGGAGGACGAGTTCACCTTCGCGGCGCCCAGCGACGTGGAGGGCGCCTCGTTGACGGTGACCGGACCGGGCGGCATCGTAACCCGTTCCAAGCTGGTTCCCTCCGGCGACCTGCGGCTGACGGAACGCCCGGGTTTGCTGGGCACACCGGTCAACGCGCTGGTCGAAGAGGGCGTGTCCGGCACCCTGACCCTGCCGTTCGACCCCTCGAAGCTGACGGCAGATTCGGAGGTCGTGGCCGTCCACATCGACGTGGCCACGGGCGTCGAGGACCAGCCGGTCGGCCAGGTGGTCGATTGCCAGGCGGGCACGGTGACCTTGACGACGGATTCGTTCTCCCCGTTCGCGGTGGTGGACCGGGCGGTCTACGGGGCGGTGCCGGACCAGCCTTCTGCGCAGGCGGGGCCGAATGCTGGGGAAACCGCAGGCGAGGCCGGACGCATCTACCGGCCGTTTGCCCACGTTTGGGTTGAGGCCGTGTCGGCGACGCCCATGAACGATCCGGGCCTGTTGCATCTGCTGGTTTCGGATAAGTTGATGGCTGAGGCGCGTGATTTCGAATGGGTTATCGGCGGGATCTATTCCACCCAGCTGGGGACCTACGGCGCCGGGCGTTGCGCCCCTAGCGAGGGGACATTTCCATGCGCCGTCTTCACACGCGATGCGGCGTCGCATAATTGGTGGGCTGCCGGGACCCCGAGCCTCGCGAAGGCGCTGTTGTACGCGTGTGCGCCGCCCATTGACCCGAAGTACCGAGAGGTGGTGCTGGTCGCGACCTATTTCGACCTTGGGTCCGATCCGCAGCGGGACAGGATCGCGGGGGAACTGGCCGAATGCAAGATCAGTCTGGTCGTGATCGGGGATCGGGTGTCGGCCGGAGACTTGGCCTGGATCGGCGATTTCGCTCGGTCCACCGGGGGCGGCCTGTACACGGTCCGGAATGAGCAGGACGTTGCCGACCTACCGCTGATGTGGGGCGTAGAGGACCGCCGCAACCCGGATCCTGGCCCAGTTCCCCGTTGCGACCCCGATGGGCCCGACAGCGACGGCGACGGGGTGTTGGATTGCGAGGAAATCCTGGGGCTGTCTTCGGGGGAGTTGTTCACCGGGTCGCTGACGCCTCCGGATTACGGTCCGACGGATCCGAGCAACCCGGACACCGACGGCGACGGGCTGGACGACGGCATCGAATGGGGGTTGCGGGAAGGCTACTTCCACCGCGAGTTCGACCCGGTCTCCGACCCGAACGACCCGGACACGGACCGCGACGGCCTGAGCGACCACGCCGAGTTGGGCGACCCGATCCGGGGCCAATACGGGTGGTATTTCCACAAGCTGTCCAATCCGCTGAAACCGGACTCGGACGGCGACGGCCTGGATGACGCGACCGAGGTCCCGAACGGCTGGGACGCCTTCGACCCGGATCCGGACCACGATGGGGTTGACGATTCCGAGGAAGCCGACTGGGGTCTGGACCCCCTCTGGTACAACACCGACAGCGACGGGTACGACGACGGCGGTGAGGGTTTCTTCGACGCCGATGAGATCGCGTGGGCCGAGGACGGCCAAGGCTACGACCCGGGCCTGTATGACCGCAGATACGGGAAGATCGAATACGCCGACGAGTTCCTGCGGGGCACCTTATGTGGCGATGTTGAGGGCGTGTTCGGCTTCTGCGAAGGCGACACGATGGCCTACCTGTCCGGCCAGATCGCGGGCGGCGTCGGCCTGGTCGGTGTCGCGGACGTCCGCGACACCATCGCGAACTTGGTAAAGGGCGACTTCCCGGCTGCGGGCTTGTCGCTGCTCGGGGTGCTCCCGATTGTCGGCGACGCCGCCAAATCGGCCAAGGTGATTGGAGACTTCAACGCCGTTACCGCCCGACTGGTTCGGGCAGGCGCTGACTCAGTCAGAGTCGCCCTGCGCAACCGGGCGGTCGGGGACTCGGTGCTGGACATCATCCGCCGCGCCGAGCAGGCCGCGGCGTCACCGGCGCAGGCCTTCTCGGCCGCTGTTGCGGCCCCGCTCGGCGCATCTGCGCTGGCGGCGGCGTATGCGGCCGCCGCAGCTAAGCCCAAAGTGTTGGAGGAAGCGGTCGACCAGAGCGAGGAGATTCTTGAGAAGAACGCTCCGAATCTGTTTGAAAACGTCGCTTCGGCACACCCGAACGTTGACGTGGACGATCCGGCCTTCGCCAAGGCGGTCGCGGAGATCGGCCGCCACCGGAGCGGCGCCAAGCACGCCGAAGACGTGCTCACCGGCGCCAAGAAGGTCGACACCCCGCCAAAGACCGCCGGCGGCGACGATCTGGACCTGTCCACCGAGGCGAAGTGCGAAGAATGGTTCGACACCACGCTGGACTTGGCGCGGGGCAAACCCAAGCGGGCTACGGAGATTGCCTATCTGGACGAATCGATGGGTACAGTTAACCGGTTCTACGATTCGGTGGGTAGGATGCCCGGCGCGCAAGAGTTCACTGCGTTTGAGCACAAGATCGGCTGGATTCGCTACTCAAGCCGCATCCGGGAGCAAATCACCCGCGACGCCGCTCTGCTGGAGCAACTGCGCAGGACGCCGGACCTGGCAGACCACATCGGTTTCTCCAAGATAGAGTGGGTGTTCTTCGCCAAAGAGACCCCCAATGGTGCCCTCGGCCCGGACAAGGCGCTCCTCGAGGCGTTGGACGACATTGGTATCCCGTACACCATCTACCTGCCGAGGACCTGAGGAATGGCCAGCAAAGATCAGATCGCCAGAGCGATCGCGGACGCCGAGACTGTGCGGGACAATCCGTTCAACCTGGGCACCAGGGGGTATTGGGCGTTTCAGGATGCGTTGTTCGACCGGTTCATGGCCGCCAAACCGCAACGGTTGGACGAGTTACGGACCCTGGTGGCGGACACGGGTGGTCCCGAGTTGGACGGCAGCCCCGAGTCGTTGGGGTTGTTGGACGATTGGTTGTCGAGGTTGATGGCGCATGGCCAGTGGGATGATCCGGCGGATTGGCTGCCGGTGTGGGCCAGACTTCCCACGGGTGCCGGGCCCTTGCCGTTGGGTCTGGAACGACCGCCCTATTATCGGCTGCAAGAGCGGCTGGCGTTTTATCTCGGGGACGTGCTGATCTCGCAGTTGCCGGGTTCGCAGTGGGTGTGCTGGCGCGAGAGGGAGTTCAACTTGAATCGTACGGGGGAGTTTCTGCTCGACAAGGGGACGTTCCCCACCCCGGCTGCGCCTCTGGACAGCGCCGCGAGCGCCATGGCTTCGGTTTGGCCGACTTTGTTGGACCCATCGGACCGCGACTACGAGCCGACTAAGAAGTACACCCTGCGTTCGGAGTTCGACCGCCACGTGTTGCGCCGTCTTGAGTGGGAGGCGGAGGGGAGGCCTTTGGATTTCCAGGCGGCGCCGACTGGGGATGGGGCGGGGGTGAACCGCGGCCCGTACAAGGGCAGCCGAATCAGGGCGAAGATTGGTGAACGCCGCGGCTACTGACGGCCTGCGGACCGCCCCGGACGCGGCGTTCACGGAGGCCCTTCGCGAGGCCGAGATCCCGTACACAATCTATTTGCCGAGGACGTGAGCGATGGCGAGCAGGGCGGAGATCGCGCGGGTGGCGGCTGGCGCGCAGAGAGTGCCGGATAATCCCTATCGGCTTGGCACGCGGGGGTTTTGGGCGGTTCAAGACGCCGTTTTCGAGCGGTTCATGGCAATCCACGACCGGTGTCTGGACGAACTGAGGGCGTTGACTGCGAAGACGGGAGGTCCCAAGTTGGACGGCTCCGCCGAGTCGTTGGGCCCACTCGACGAGTGGTTGGCTGTCCCCGTTGACGCGGGCGTGTACTGGGACGATGGCGCTAATTGGGAGGCGTTCATCAACGGGAGGGTCGGCGCGCTGTGGCGAGCGCCCGGCGGGCTGGACCACGGGCAGTACTGTCGGTTGCAGAATCGGGTGGCCTTCTACTTCGCGGACGTGTTGATTTCCTGCTTGCCGGGTTCGAAGTGGGTGTGCTGGCGGCGTGAAGAATTCAACCTGATCCGGACCGGGGATTTCCTGGTGGATATCGGCACGTTCCCGACTCCAGCCGACCCGTTGCAGGTAGCGAGCGGGGCCATCGCGAACGCCTGGAGTGGTCTCTTCAGTGCGCCCGACCTTGACTATCAACCTGATGAGGCGTATGCCCTGCCCGGGCGACTGGAGCAGTACGCGCGGCACCGTGCCGAGTGGGAGGCGGAGGGGAAGCCTTTGGATTTCCAGGCGGCGCCGACTGGGGATGAGGCGGGGGTGAACCGCGGCCCGTATAAGGGGAGCCGGATCAGGGCGAAGATTGGTGAACGGCGCGGCTACTGACGGCCTGCGGGTCGGGGTCCGGCTCCGGCGCAGAGTTGCTGGAGGCCCTTCGCGAGGCCGGGATCCTGTACACCATCTATTTGCCGAGGAAGTGAGCGATGGCGAGCAAAGCTGATATTGAGAGGGCGATCGCGGAGGCGCGGGGTGTGTGGAACAACCCGTTCAACCTGGGAACCCGCGGGTTTTGGGCGTTCTTTGACGCGATGTTCGACCGGTTCGTGTCGGCCGGGCCGGAGCGTGTGGATGAGTTGCGGCGGTTGGCGGATGCGACGGGCGGGCCGGTGTTGGACGGCACCCCGGGTTCGTTGGGTCTGTTGGACGATTGGCTGAGGGTTGCGGTGGTGGCGGGCGCTGATTGGGACGATGGCGCTGACTGGCTGCCGGTGTGGACCAGGGTAACCGAGCCTTGGCCTTTGCCGAGGGGTATGCGGTGGCCGGAGTTTCTCCGGTTGGAGGAGCGGGTGGCGTTTTATTTCGCGGATGTGTTGATGTCGCAGTTGCCGGGCGCGAAGTGGGTGTGTTGGCGGGATGAGAGGTTCAACACGAACCGGACGGGCGACTT